>NZ_CBTK010000048.1 GCF_000531125.1 Candidatus Contendobacter odensis Run_B_J11
AACTATAAATTTTTCAGAAGGGTGTGTTGAAAAATTCCACAACCTGTAAATGATTGCTATACGATTCCTCCAAGTGAAGCTCTGCTACTATGTGGTTTCGAATGTGAACTTTATTTGAAGCTTGAGTTGCTGCAAAAAACTGGAACCTTTAAGCCAAGAGGTGTTCTTACAGTTATGAGCAGTCTTTCCAATGAACAACTTAATAAAGGAGTGACTGCTGTCAGCGCAGGTAATCACGCTATTGCAGTTGCTTATGGGGCTCAGCTTTTTGGCTCAAGTGCAAAAGTTGTAATGCCAAAAACAGCTAATTCTTTTAGAGTTAAACGGTGTGAAGAATTAGGAGCAGAAGTTATTTTGTGTCAAGATATACAAGAGGCTTTCAAAACTGTACAGCGAATTCAAGACGAGGAACAACGTTATTTTGTTCATCCTTTTGACGGTCCTCTTGTCGCTTTGGGAACAGCAACTCTTGGAGTTGAATTTGTACAGCAAGCCCCAACAATGGAGATTGCTGTTATCTCAATAGGAGGTGGAGGATTAGCTGCTGGCGCTGGTTCGGCAATTAAACAAATGCTCCCTAAATGTCGTATTTTTGGTGTTGAACCAGAAGGGGCTAACACGATGTATAGGAGCTTCCAATCTGGAAAACCAGAAACTATTTCAAAAATTAATACGATAGCAGATAGCCTAGGGGCTCCATCTACCATGCAGTATAGCTTTTCCGTATGTAGAACATTTTTAGAATCGATAGTAACAGTCTCGGATGAACAACTTGCTAGAGCGATGGCGTTGATGTTTGAAAGATTAAAATTGGTTGCAGAACCCGCTGCTGCTGCTGCCCTAGCGGCCGTTTGTGGTCCGCTACGTGAGCAGGTGGAAGGTAAAAAAGTAGGCATTGTAATTTGTGGAAGTAATATTGATTTTCAGACATTTTCATCAATTCTTGCACAACATGGTTTATCCAAGAGCTATATAGCTTTGGAGAATAAAACCTGAAGAGAAGGTTGGAACCGAGAGGAGTATTCCGGCGAGGTGGAGTGTGGTCGAATCACGGGCTGGATAGCCACCACGCCGGAAAGGCGTTGCCGCCCGACAAAAAACCCGCCATGCGGGTCAGTAATCCACCCGAAAGGTCGGACTGTCTTCCGGCCGATGTTTCCGCTTGTCATACAGGCGCGTGGTGGAGACATTGGCATGTCCCAACCACTCCTGCACCTTAGCAATATCAGCGTTGTGCTCCAGAGACATATGCCGTTATTACGGGCCAGATTTTAGATAAGGTCACTAAACGAGTGGATCTTGAGCTTAAATTTATGCGAAGAAGCCCATTCATTTTTAATAGCATCTGCTTCATTTACAGTAATGAGTCCAGATTTGATCATAGACACCATCAAGTCTTCAGTGGTGACGATGCTAATCGTAGGGCAGGAGAGGCGAGCTTGCTTTATCGCTTTTTTGTCGTCAATTGCCAAGGTGTAACTGCGATGAAGAGCAACAGCGATACAAGCACATTCACCGTTACCGAAACTTTCAAGTTTAGTCAACTTGGCGAATGTTTCAACTTCTTCTGGATCGATCACCGAAATTTCTTCAAGAATGCCTTGCTCTAATGCTTCTTTTAGGCGAGAAAATTGTTCCTGGTAGTGTTCTGTAATTTCTTGCCGTACATGATCTGTGATTAAAAAGCGGCATGAGTGCCGCTTGATCAGGTCCATACGGCCTATTGCAAGGAAGTTGATGAGCACCGAGGTATCAGCAATAACAATAGGCGATAGACCTTCCACTAACAGCACTCCAGTAACTAATCTTCCTTGACGGCTTCAGCAAGCTCAATCAGCTTGCGTCCAGGTAATTCCAGCTTCTTGCTGAGATCGAGAAGCTTGCCCCGAGAAATCTCTTCCCGGCGATACGCTTCAATGGCAAGGTGAACGATTTGACTCTTCAATTCGCGATCTTGCCGTTCTCTGCTTTCGGGCTTATCGAGATCATCCAACATTCTTAGGAAGTCGAGAAATCCTTTCCCTTCCGATTCGCGCTCTAGCAGTTTGGCACATTCTGGTTGTGAAACTAGGTTCAGGCTCCTTAGCCGGTAAGTAGCGGCTTGGTAGCTCACCCCGAAGTGATGAGCCAGCAGTGCCGCATCCTGATGAGTAATGGCCTGAGACCCCGGAACAGGCCGAGTTTGGGTATCAATCCGCCCCTCAGTCGCTACGTCGAAAATCGTTTGTTCATATCGGCTAGGCAATCCTTTATCGAGAGAGCGTAGGAACTCCGTTACTCCTTCTCCGGGCATCAGCAAAGCAGCGGCAAAAGCGTTTGCTCGCTTCTCAATCAGTTCGGAAGCATTATCGCGAGTCGAGACTGTGGCCGTGCGATCCCGGTCGAGTAGGGCATGGGCGTACTCATGAGCGTAAGAAAAGCGCTTGCGCCCCTGAACATGGTCAAAATTGACGAGGATCGCCATGCCGATGGAGGTATGGCGCAGAAACAGGCCGGACATTTCATCAGGCAAGTTGACGCCAGAGGACCAGATTCCTTGGTCCGAGATCAATTCTCCCATGTTGGCAATGGGCGTCTGACCCAAGCCAAGCCGCTTCCGCTCTTGGAGAGCCACTTGCTCACCTTGCCGAACGGCTTCACTGGCCGTGCGTGGCGCGGGCAAGTTATAGGCGGGCGGGCCGCTTCGGGGGGATCGGCCCAATAATTTTTCCAGCGAGCAACCTTCCCGACAGAGGCTCAGGCACCGCTCTACCTGTTCTTTGATATCCGAACGGGTATCGAGGCCCGGAGCCAACCGATGCAGCGCGACCAGTAAATCATCTTCGTGAAGCGGTTGTTCGCCGAAGAAATCAGCTACAGGCTGTTTGTACAACTCCGCAAGTTGGGCCAGTTCCAGGGTTGAGACGGCACGATTGCCCGCCTCAAGTTGCGTGACCGCCGTTCGCGGTATGCCGATGGAATCAGCCGCAACTTGTTGACTCAATCCGCAGTTTTCCCTTGCTTCGCGCAGCCTCCTTCCGAGGGTGTGTGGGTTGAAGGACATGGTTTTTGCTCTCCCGCTTGGGTTTTGGTTGCGATGACTTCGCTCCCTGAGTTTGTTCTTTAGTCCTATTATGGGCACCAAAGAACAAAAAAGGCAAAATAATACTTGTTTGTTTGATATTCGCACTATAGAATAAGCTTGCGAGAATGATCGCAAATTTAAAATTTATATATTTTTCAAATATATGAGGTGATTTTATGGCGAAGAAAAGCAACAGCGAAGTGACGAGTAAGAAAGCAGCTTCCGCAGCGGGTAGAGTTTTGAGCAATCCGAAGGCAAGCAAGGATGCGAAGAGCGCAGCCGGATCGGCCCTGACTCAGCGGCCCAGTCGCGGCAAGAAGTGAGGTGATGTACGATGATTGATATTTCTTTTGAAATTAATGGGCGGCGGGTAGATCCTCATCGGATGCAAGACGCACTCGAAGGGGCTGTTCTCCAATCTGTTAAGGAGAAGATAACTTCTAAGATCCGAAATATCAGAGATCAAAAAACTGGATTGCCCCCGAAGATTCGAGTTAAAGGGACGAGCATTAGAAACCTTTCATTTGATATTGAAGGCTCAGAAGAAGTGATAAAGCTTGTGAAAGAGAAGCTGAAATAAAAAAGAGAACGGCCTGTCCAGAGACCGGATGAACGATCAGATACGTTAGCGGCTGGCTGAAGGTTCTTCAACAGGACCACCGGGCACTGGTCAAGGCGGCAAGCCTTGCGCAGAAGGCGTTTGAGTATCTCTACGCTCTGGTGGAAAGCGAGAAGGTGGAGGAACCGGCAGCCGAGCGATTAGCGGCTTGAGAGAGGTTTAGCCAGTGAGACCAAGGATCGTGCTCACTGGCGGAAAAGGGTTAAGCAGGAAGCAGGGCAGCCGCGTCTCTATGGTTACTGCACAGGTTCTACAAATGGAGAGCACTGCGATGGAGAGCACTGCGAGGCTAGTTTTACAAGCTACTTCTCTTTCCCTGTCAGCCAAGCCGTAATTTGTTCTTGTTGGGGTATCCTACCACTATGCACCACTTTACCGTCGATAGCGACAGCGGGTGTACTCATAACCCCCATCGCAACAATCTGTTGCATGTCATGCACTTTTTCAAGCTCGACTGGCACACCTAGCTGATGGGCTGTTTGCTGAATCAGCTTCTCAGTCAGTTCACATTTACTGCATCCCTTACCCAGCACCTGAATTTTCATGTATCTTCTCCTCTTTTATAGAACAGCATTAAACACGTATCCAACCAGGAGAATTCCGCTCCCCACTACGGTGACGAAGATCGCGATCAGTTTGGGTTTCAAAACCTTGCGCAAGATAATCATTTCGGGCAGTGACAAAGCAATGACCGACATCATGAAGGCCAAGACCGTACCGAGCGCGGCTCCCTTGCCCAACAACGCCTCGACAACAGGAATAATGCCCGCTGCATTCGAGTACATCGGGATGCCAATAATGACCGCAAGCGGAACCGACCACCAAGTCTCCTTGCCCATCAGGCTAGCCATGAAGTTTTCCGGCACATAGCCGTGAATCCCAGCGCCGACACCAATACCGAGTAAGAGATAAGGCCAGACTTTGCCGACAATATCACTAACTGCCTCATAGCCCGCAGCGAAACGCTCTGTCCAAGTTAATCCAACAGCGTTGTCTTCAGCAGCTACCCTTGGCATTTCAAGCACCCAGTCTTCAACCAGATGCTCCAGTTGCAACCGACCGATAACGATACCCGATACGATAGCCACCAATAATCCAAGCGTGAGGTAGAGCAGCGCGATTTTCCAGCCAAAGAGACCAAACAGCAGCGCTAGGGCGATCTCATTGACCATTGGCGCTGAAATGAGAAACGATAAAGTCACGCCCAAGGGAACACCCGCCGTCAAGAAGCCGATGAAAAGCGGTACCGCCGAACAGGAGCAAAACGGTGTCACGATGCCGAGCATCGCCGCCGGAATGTTGCTCCAAACCCCACCCTGTCGCGCCAAGATCGACCGCGTGCGCTCTGGAGAAAAAAAAGTGCGCACGACGCCCATGACAAACACGACCAAGGTCAGCAGGAGTAGTACCTTGGGCACTTCGTAGAGAAAGAAGTACACCGCTTCTCCGGCCATCGTCTGCCGTTCCAGCGGGACCAGCTTAAAAAACGACTCCGCCAAGGGCACGAGACTTGAGTAGATGAGCACCCAAACCGTCAGAAGCAGTAAGGCGAGGCTGACAGTTCTATAGATAGGTGAGATGCCCGTTGGGTTGGCTATATCGCTTGACGCTGTTGCACAACAATGATTGGGGTCGCGCAGGGTCGGTTCCATACGAAACAGCTCACTATAAAAGCGGGCACTGAATGCTTTTAGTTTGTTTAGTCGCAACATCGGGAATCCCCTTTTGATTCACAACACGCCGTGCTTTCAGGCATGGCCGGTGTGCAGCAAGCAGTCCTCTTGCTGGGTTTTTCGTTCAGGCGGTCTTCACCGTAGACCGGTGCTTCTCCCAAGCTATAAAAAGTCTCCCAAGGCAAGCCTTGAGGATCGGTGATCCAGGATTTCTCGGATCGGGCATAGCAGCAGACCGTCTGCCCTTGCTCCAAGACAGGACGCCCGGCCTGTTTCAGGCGGCTATACACTTCCTTCAGTTCAGTCTCGTCTTCAACCTGCATACCCAGATGATCCAAACCGAGGGTCTGGCTGCGCGTGCTGATAGCAAAATTCACACGGGGATCGTCTAACATCCACTTGGCATAATCGTCCTTCAACACCGACGGTTCAGCGGCAAAGAGGGTCGAATAAAAGCGGACCGATTCCGCCAGGTCTTTCACACTAACGTGGACATGAAAACGTTTCATAGGGGTTCCTCATTTCAAACAACTCATACTCCACTCACAGGAACCCGGCGTTCATACCAAGTTCGACTGCTATTAACGATCCTCACTACGGAGAGCATCACGGGGACTTCGATCAATACGCCCACCACCGTAGCCAGTGCCGCCCCCGATTCAAAGCCGAACAGACTAATGGCTGTTGCTACCGCCAGTTCAAAGAAGTTGCTGGCTCCAATCAAAGCCGATGGTCCCGCTACACAATGGGCTTCTCCAATAGTTCGGTTGAGTAGATAGGCCAACGCTGAGTTAAAATACACTTGAATGAGAATAGGCACGGCGAGCATGGCGATGATAAGCGGTTGCTTGAGAATTTGCTCACCTTGAAAACCGAATAACAACACTAAGGTAACCAACAAAGCGGTTAGAGAAAGCGGTTGCAAACGATGTAAGAGTGTCTGTAAAGCTGCTTTTCCACTGCGTTGCAATAAGTAATATCGCCACACTTGCGATAAGAGTACCGGGATGACGATGTAGAGCATGACCGACAAGAACAGTGTATCCCAAGGCACAGTGATTGCGGATAACCCCAAGAGCAAGCCGACCAATGGCGCAAAAGCGATCACCATAATGGTATCGTTCAGGGCCACCTGAGTAAGCGTAAAATGCGGTTCACCATTACACAGATTGCTCCACACAAACACCATCGCCGTGCAGGGTGCCGCCGCCAGCAGGATCAGACCGGCGATATAGGAATCCAGTTGTTCTGCGGGCAAGAAGGGCGCAAAAACGCCCCGGATAAACAGCCAACCAAGCAAGGCCATCGAAAATGGCTTGACCGCCCAATTCACGAACAGGGTGACCCCGATCCCTTTCCAGTGCTCACGCACTCCAGCCAAGGCCGAAAAATCGATCTTGAGCAGCATGGGGATGATCATCAGCCAGATCAGCAGAGCTACCGGGAGGTTGACTTTGGCCAGTTCCAAACCCCCGATCAACTGGAAAGGTTGGGGGAGAATCGAACCGATACCGATACCGACCA
Organism: Candidatus Contendobacter odensis Run_B_J11; assembly: GCF_000531125.1. GTDB lineage: Bacteria > Pseudomonadota > Gammaproteobacteria > Competibacterales > Competibacteraceae > Contendibacter > Contendibacter odensensis. Next base: position 6,881 of record NZ_CBTK010000048.1, read on the forward strand.
GAATGCACAGGAACACCCAGAGCGTTAAGTAACGCTCGAAGACTCCCATGGGTTTCCCTGTTCCCTGCTGAATGATGACCTCACCTTGCGCACTCATAATTATTCCTTTGGTTATTCCGGCAGGAGCTGTCCAACCCGGTCGAGTTCCTGTTTAAGCTTGATCGTGTCCAACGAGCGGAGGGGTAGGCTCACGAAAATCTTGATGCGGTTTTCGAGCACTCGGAATGCTTCGCGGAACGCCTGCATTTTCTCTATCTCGCTTCCTTCCATCGCCGCCGGATCGTCAACCCCCCAGTGAGCGGTCATGGGTTGACCCGGCCACACCGGGCAAATTTCACCAGCGGCATTACCACAAACGGTGAACACAAAATCCATCTTGGGCGCACCGGGTACGGCAAACTCATCCCAACTCTTGCTGCGCAAGCCTTCCGTGGGGAAGTCGTGTCGTTGCAACAGTTCTAAGGCCAGCGGGTTGACCTTACCCGCCGGATGACTGCCCGCGCTGTAAGCGCGAAAACGGCCTTGCCCCCACTGGTTGAGCAGAGCTTCCGCCAGGATGCTGCGGGCGGAGTTGCCGGTACACAGAAACAAAGCGTTAAAAACTGGATCGCTCATCGTCTTCCTCTCAGGGATGATTCCAAACCATGCCCTAGGGCGAGTTCGGAGGGGTGGGAGTTATGTAGCTTGTCGTATTCGCAAAGCGTGGCGCAGTGCCCCGGATCGCCGGCGCAACAGTTCTCGGTCAGGTAGGCCAACAGGCTGTTCATCTTGGCAAAGTGCGCGGCGTAGATGAGGGAGCGGCTCTGGCGTTTGCGTTCCACCAACCCCGCGTGCTGGAGAGTTTTGAGATGAAAAGACAGCGTAGCGGGAGGTAGCGCCAATTGTTCTCCAATCTGCCCAGCCGGCACCCCTTCCGGCCCGATCTGGACGAGATAACGGAAAATATCGAGACGAGTCTCTTGAGAGAGCGCGTTTAAGGCGGTAAGGGCATCTAGTTTTTCCATATTTTCATTATTATGGAATAATAGAAGTATGTCAACCCCTAAGAAAGATTACTAGCAACCTGTCAAGTTATTAGTTTAATATGTTGATTATAAAAGACTAATTTTTATTATACGCAGAAACTTTCAGGTTCGGCGACATGAATTACAAGTCGTTACACCTAGTAATCCACCCGAAAGGTCGGACTGTCTTCCGGTCGATTTTTCCGCTTATCGTAGAGGCGCGTGGTGGAGACATTGGCGTGCCCCAACCACTCCTGGTATAGAAAAAACTTCCAGGTTATTTCCGCAGCAACCTTAACCCATTGCCGACTACCAGCAAGCTGGCACCCATGTCAGCGAAGACCGCCATCCACATGGTGGCCTGGCCAGTGAAAGTCAGCACCAAGAACACTGCCTTGATGCCCAGTGCCAGCGCGATGTTCTGTTTCAATATGCTTGCGGTGGCTTGGGACAGTCGCACAAAGGTAGGAATTTTGCGCAGGTCGTCATCCATCAGCGCCACGTCGGCGGTTTCAATAGCCGTATCAGTACCGGCCGCACCCATTGCAAAACCAATGTCGGCGCGCGCCAGCGCCGGCGCATCGTTGATGCCGTCGCCAACCATGCCGATCTTGCCATCCACGGACAGCCGCTCCACCTCACGCTGCTTATCCTCCGGCAACAGGTTACCCTGAGCGCAGTCGATACCCACCTGACCGGCAATCGCCTCAGCGGTATGCGGGTTGTCGCCGGTCAACATCATGGTCTTCACTCCCAGTGCGTGCAGTTCGGCGATAGCGTGCCGACTACTCTCCTTGACCGTATCGGCGACCGCGAACAGGGCTTGCACACCAGCTTCACCGACCAGCATCACCACGGTCTTGCCTTGGGCTTCAAGCGCTGAGAGACGGGCCTCCAAGTCCGGCGAGCAGACTCCACGGTCCTCGACCATGCGGTGATTACCCACGTAATAAGTTACGCCGCCAATACGGCCGCGTACCCCACGCCCCGGCAATGCGGCAAAGTCGCTCACATCGCGCAGCGCCACCCCACCCACTTGCGCGGCCAGCGCTACCGCCTTGGAGACCGGATGGTCAGAGCGTATGGCCAGGCTTGCGGCGAGCACCCGAGATTCAGCCGGGTCGGCGTCGCCCCAGACCGCGAAGTCGGTCTGGACCGGCTTGCCGTGCGTAATCGTGCCGGTCTTGTCGAGCGCCAGCCACTTGAGCTTGTGACCTTCTTCCAGATACGCCCCGCCTTTGATGAGGATGCCGTGCCGTGCGGCAGCAGCCAGGCCGCTGACGATGCTTACTGGCGTAGAGATCACCAAGGCGCAGGGGCACGCGATCACCAGCAATACCAATGCCTTGTAGACCCAGGTCAACCAAGGCGCACCGAGCATTAACGGGGGCAGGACCGCCACCGCTAGCGCCACCGCGAACACGAGGGGCGTGTACACGCGGGCAAACTGGTCAACGAAGCGCTGTGTTGGCGCGCGGCTGCCTTGTGCGGCCTCCACCGCGTGAATGATGCGCGCCAGGGTGGAATTGTTTGCGGCGGCCGTCACACGATATTCGAAGGAGCCGGATTGGTTGATCGTACCGGCGAACACCGGATCGCCCTCGCCCTTCTCGACCGGCAAGCTCTCGCCCGTTATGGGGGCCTGATTGATCGTGGAGCGGCCCTGTACCACCTTGCCATCGAGGGCAATCCGTTCGCCAGGTTTAACGCGAATCCGGCTACCGATTGCCACTGTCTTGGCGTCAACGTCGGCCCAACTCCCGTCGGCTTGCTGGACAGTGGCCGTTTCCGGGGCCAGGTTCATCAGGCCGTGAATCGCGTTGCGGGCGCGGTCGAGCGATTTGGCTTCGATGACTTCGGCCAGCGCAAATAGGACCATCACCATCGCCGCTTCGGGCCAATGCCCGATCAGCATTGCACCGGTGACCGCAATCGACATCAGCGCATTGATATTTAGGTTGCGGTTCCTGAGCGCGATCCAGCCCTTCTTATAGGTGGATAGACCACCGGTGAAGATGGCGACCAATGCCAGTACGATGACCACTCCATGGTTGCCGCCGTTCAGCCAGGACACTACTTCCGCCAAGGTGGCCGTGAGGCCCGACACCGCGAGCGGCCACCAGTGGGTAGGGGAGGGATCCGGCGCGGGCGGATTGGTGAGAGCCGCTGCGTCCTGCACTTCGGCCTCAAAACCCAGCGACCTCAAGGCCGCAAGCACTCCCGGCAGCGCATCGGGCGCATGGGTGACCCGCAACGTGCGTTGCACCAGGTTGAAGTCAAGTTCCGCTACTCCGGGCAGTTTCGACAGCTTGTCACGAATCAGTGCTTCTTCGGTGGGACAATCCATGTTTTCGATGCGGTAGAGCACCCGTGTCAACCGGGCGTCAGCCGTTTTCGGTTCCGATAACGTAATTGGGGTGGCCGCGCAACCGCAGCCGTTTGAACGACACTCACTCATAGCAACTCCTAGTCTTAAATCGTTAGGTGTTGACGATTTAAGACCCTGTAGTTACTATAGAGTCAAGTATTTTTTTAAGGAAAACATGAATATCAAGATCGGCGAGCTCGCCAAGCACACCGACTGCCAAGTCGAAACTATCCGCTACTACGAAAAAGAGGGTCTGTTGCCAAAGCCCATGCGCAGCCGAGGCAATTACCGGCTGTATGGCGAAGCGCATGTGGAACGCCTACAATTCATCCGCCACTGCCGCTCTCTGGATATGACACTCAGTGAAGTGCGGGCCTTGCTGAGATACCGGGATATCCCGGATCAAGATTGCAGCGTGGTCGATGTACTACTAGACGAGCACCTCCATCAGGTGGATATCCGCATCGAAGAGCTATTACAGTTGAAGCGGCACTTGGTTGCGTTGCGCGAAAAATGCTCTGGGGCAAGAGCCACGGAGTCGTGCGGCATTCTGCAAGGTCTGTCAGACGGTACTTGCCATATCATCTCTTCGGATGACACACCATTTAGTTGAACTCTCTGTGATCTTACTCAAATGATGACGGGAAATGTCCATGAAATACGTCGTTGAAACGAGCAAGTCTGTAGAGCAAGCTGTAGCGGACTTGCAAGCAGCGGTGACACGGCATAAGTTCGGCGTGCTACATATTCACAACCTTCAGGAAACGCTCAAGAAGAAGGGTGTGGACTTTCCCAACGCCTGCCAGATTCTTGAAATTTGCAATCCACAGAATGCTAAGGATGTGTTGACGGAGGACATGGAATTGAATATGGCGTTGCCATGTCGTGTCTCCGTTTATTCCAAAAAAGGAAAGACCAAGATTGGCATGATACGCCCCGCTGCCATGCTGAAATCATTGTCCAACTCTCCAAAGCTGGCGCAGATTGCCAAAGAAGTGGAAGACGCGATCATCGTCATGATCAGCGAGGCAAAGTAACTCTCTTTCATACGGGTATAATTAATTCCCTGCTTTTGTCCCCCTATAGTCAGTAAACCCGCCATGCGGGTCAGTAATCCACCCGAAAGGTCGGACTGTCTTCCGGCCGATGTTTCCGCTTGTCATACAGGCGCGTGGTGGAGACATTGGCATGTCCCAACCACTCCTGCACCTTAGCAATATCAGCGTTGTGCTCCAAGGCATTAGTAGCGGCGGTAGCTCGTAGCGAATGAACGCAGAAGCCGTGAACATCCGCATTTATCCCGACCTGCTTGCCGTAGCGCCGAACCACTTCCTGGTAGACCGAAGCCGGGTTCAGCGGCTTGTTCAGTGTTCCGGTAGAGTTGTTCTTCACCGGACGAAACAGCGGTCCCTGAAGGTCATCACCATGCCCAGCCACCTCCAGATACTCTTTGACCAGCCGCGCCGCTTTCGCGGCCACCGGCACGAAACGAATTTTGTCGCCCTTGCCTTCAATCCGTAGATGCAGCACGCCTTCCCGCTGCTGGAGATCACGGACCCGCAGCGTGCAGAGTTCTTCCCGGCGCAGGCCGTGATAGAGCAGCGTGGCGAGGATTGCCCGATCCCGCCGGCCCTTCAACGTGTTGGCGGGCGGTGCATCCAATAAGGCCCGCGCTTGGGCATCGCCCAAAGCTGGCGTCAGCCCTTCATTGTTGTTGGCCTTGGGTCGCTTCACACCATCTACCGGATTGTGCGTGATCGCGTTCTGTTCGCAGAGGTGATCAAAGAGCGAAGAGAGCGCCGAGAGCTTGCGCCGGATCGTAGACGGCGCGAGTTCGCGCCGCTCCAAATCTTTGCGCCAAGCGATGAAGTGCGCGCGGGTGACGATCCGAAATTCTTCCGGGCGGACGATCCCGACGAAGGCGGTGAAGTCCTTCACGTCTTGCTGATAGGCCCGACGGGTTTTGGCGTTCGCGATGTTCGCGAACCATTCCAACTCGGGCGGCACATCGGCCAAGCCCTGGAATTCCGCAGCGGTCAGGACGCGGATGGAGAGGCTCCCAGGAGTCACAGAGCCATCAAGAGCTACGGCCTGTTCCGGCCCCGGCAGCATTAGGAGCAATTCGCCCTGAGTCGTGGCGGTAATGGTCTTGGATTGACGGGGTGTTTTGCTCATGTTCCCACCCTACCCTGGGTTTTCCTTTTACACAACATAAAATAGATTATCATGTGTAAAGAAGAAAGTGAGAGGGAGGGGGAAACCAAGCGGGAAGCTGGCCGAATCGGGAGGCTCCCCCGGCAGAAAATCCACAAAGCGAGTTATCTTCTTGCTCCCAAAATGGGAACATGATATGTTGACAAGATGAGAATCATTTCACGGAAGATACTGCAAGAGTTTTGGCGAACCCACGCCGACGCGGAACAGCCCCTCAAGGCTTGGTTCAAAGCGGCGGAACTGGCCGACTGGTCAACCCCGCAGGCGGTCAAAGCCGATTATGGCAATGCCAGTCTGCTGCAAGACAACCGCGTGTGTTTCAACATTGCCGGGAATAAATATCGGTTGATTGTGAAAATCAATTATCCCTATCGGGTCATTTACATCCGGTTTATTGGCACACACGGAGATTACGACAAGATTGACGCAAACCAGATTTGAGAATCATGAGCATGGATATTAAACCTATTAAAACCGAATTAGATTATCAAGCCGCCCTCAAAGAGATCGAGGTATTGATGGACGCATATCCAGAGACTCCAGAAGGAGATCGTTTGGATGTGATGACGACTCTCGTTGAAGCGTTTGAAGCGAAACACTATCCTATTGAGGCTCCCGATCCAATTGAAGCCATCCTGCATCGCATGGAAGCTCTAGGAATAGATCGTAGAGACTTAGAGAAAATGATAGGCACGCGAGCACGAGTTTCTGAAGTCTTAAATCGTAAACGCCCGCTGACCATCAGCATGATTCGCCGGATAAGCGATAAAATGCACATTTCCGCCAATGTGCTCATCCGGCCTTACCGGCTTCAGGCAGAAGTTAAATAAAATCTAAGGTTGTTAATTGAGCGAGGAGGCGTTTTCCGATTGGCTAAGGAGTAACACAGAGCAATTACGGTAGCTTTTATGAATAGAAAGATCGATAGTATTAGTCCGACACTTTACTAATATCCAAGGCAGGCCAAAAGGCAGAGTTTATTTCAACTATAAGGTTACTCATCCCGATTTTTTTCGTTAAACCGCGCAATAATTTTATGTCATAGTTAAAATTGTAAATGTATTTTACCTCATTTTTTTGGTTGACTACTCCCAAAAAACCATACCAGAAAAGAAGATTAATTATATGATCTGTATTGCTTTCTTGAATATCAAACTCTAGTAGAAATGTTTTCACTTCTTCTATAGTTAGCCTTCTTTTTGAACCAATAAAGGCATAAAGTATATCATTAGCCTCCGGGAATACATCTCTTATTTCATAGCTAATATCGACCAATAAATCCGTTGAATATTGTGATAAACCTTTCGATATATCATCCTCAGTAATCCGATCATGCCCTAGATTTACTGCATAACTCTTGGAGTGTTGTAAAATGTCCAGGAGGCAACGTGGTCTCATCAGCGACCGTTCTATTAGATGTTGAGAGCTTTCTTCACCTTGTATATGAGTAATGCATAATTTCGGCCACACATTGTCAAACGATGAATCGTTATTTGCAACACCGCTATATAAAAGCCGCTTGCGAACTAGCTCTCTAAGCAAATCAGGGTCAGTCCAATCGAGTAAAACTTTAGCTTCCTTTCCTCTATCTGGTGTCTCATCTACTAGAAGTTCATAAATATCGTTTCTGAGAAACACTATGGTGTGACAGTCAATATTACTTTTTCGGAGATCCCGCTCGATTTTTCTTGTAGCCTCAAGAAGAGAACGAATGATGATGAGATCTTCCTTTTGGACACCATGAGTAGGCCAGCCTTTATCCAAATTATCGAAAAGTAACCATAAGGAATCTTTAAATTTTAGGTAATTTTCTACTTGAGAACGTAGCTTCGCTACGTCATGACAGTACAAGAGATTCGTAATATCTGCTTGTTGGAGAACACTTTTGTGAGGATCTTTGCATGTTGCATTGTAGTTATCAGTTATCTCACTGATTAGCTTGGTCATGCGTTCGGAAAAATCGCCTTCACCTACGTATTCATCACTTTCGTAAAGCTCTGATAATCTTCTATATGGTTCATACAGTCTGTGATCTCGCGTGTGGGGAACTTTGTCTTTTTCGAGGAGTTTATAGCAAACTTCAAGTAAAAGCAGGTATTCCCAGAAAGCTGTTATTACGTGATAAACAGTTCCTTCCGTTAGCAAAGAAAGGACAGTTTCTTTAAACTTCAGAAGCTTGTAACCTTCTGGTTTTAGATCAATCACTATGTTTTTTTTGTTTTTTCTAACGTAGTCTCGTAGTTGCGCGAAAAGAGCTGTCTTTCCAGATCCTTTTCTACCAACCACAATTCGAGCTTCTCCTCTTTGCGCTCTTTGAAACGCATCGGTTTGTAAATATAGCAATCATTTACAGGTTGTGGAATTTTTCAACACACCCTTCTGAAAAATT
>NZ_CBTK010000049.1 GCF_000531125.1 Candidatus Contendobacter odensis Run_B_J11
CAATGACTGATGAACATCGAGACATCATTTTGTCTACCCAATAAGTGTGCCGAACACTATTGCGTTTACACACTCATTTTTAAACACTTTTCGTGGGTGGCTCTGGCTTCACTATGCGCGGTCACTGGTATAGCGATATGTTTTTCTTTGGGGGCTTTTGCTATGGATAACCCATCATTCAAGCGGGACGCCTAACAGCGCCCCTTAATTCAAACGTTAAGCCGCAGAGAGGAGACGATTGTGCCCAATGGCGGATCTGATTGCTGTGGTACTTGCTGGTTTAATGCCAAGAACGAAGGTGAGGCAGGCTATGAGCACACCCGGAAGGCGACTCCGAACGTCTGCACGATTCGAAAGCTAGTGATCGTCAACCCGTTCTACACCTACTGTGGGAATCATCCTCATCGCCGATCCAAGCGCGATCATGTGCCTATCGGACCCGTTTTTGTTGGGGAAGGTCGAGAGTTGTGGCAGCCTTCGCCTGACTCCGAGGAAATTCGTCAACATCTGCTTGAACTTCTCAAAGCAATTGAAGAGGCGCCGGCGACAGAGTACCCGGCAGGCGTATACATAGACGAACTTGTGGTCTGGCAAGTGGGAGAGTTCCGTGAGCTGCGGGCAGAGCCGGATCTGCTTCGGATTGCGAGTTTCTCTCCGGGGGCGTCCGAACCCAAGTTTGGTCGCACCCGCGCCACGTTGGTGGCCACTGCGAAGGGTGCTCTTGCAAAGTTGCGTGGCACTGCGGCCTAACCCCTCGCTCAAGCGGAACACCAACGGCAGGCCACCAGGGATCGACCTGAAGTACGCGGTACATTTTCGCCAGCCCGGGTCTGGCGTCCTGCCGTCGTCGCCCGCTTAGCTCGAACATTAGGCATCGCTCAAATCGAGAGTAATCGCATGATTTCAAGAGAACAGGCGGATCACTTTGCGAGAGAATGGATCGCTGCGTGGAACAGTCACGACCTCGGAAAGATTCTTTTGCACTACAGCGCCGACTTCACGATGTCCTCTCCTCGTATCGCTGTGGTCGCACAAGAACCATCTGGCGTTTTGACAGGTAAAGCGGCTGTTGCTACCTATTGGTAAATAGGCCCGTCGCGGAATCGGCCTCTGGTCCCTCGAAGTTTCGCGACGCGGCGCGAATAAAGCCAGCGGGAGAAAACGACCGCAACGCCGCGCCATTGGGGAGAGAGGAGCCACGAGCGGGAGTGTCCAGAAGCAGCGCGGGCGCTTCAGAGTGGTTTGACCGTAGCGTGTGAACGGCACCGGAATGGCGATGGTGAGGCGGAAATTCGGTTGGATAAAACTAAAAAACCATGGTCTGCCGCCTATTCCCGCCAGCGTGGAAACACCACGGTCCCCTCGGGATCGGGATTACCGTTGCTGTCGGTGCATCGGCCAGCCCCTCCATTGTAGTTTGAGTAACGACTGTTGCCTACGCAGGGATTAGAGGACGATCCCTTGTCGGAGAACGAACGCATTCTGCTCACTTCCGCTTGGCACGCCGGGCTGGCATTGCATTCGGCTATGGCTCGCTCACGTTCCTTGGCATGTAAAGCCAGACTTTCAGCGACAGTCATCCTTCCGCCATTGGCCACATCGGTAAACGGGATGCTGCCCACACTCGATATGGATTGATATTTCCTGGTGGTGTAGGTACAGCCTGGTGGCGCTGGATGCTCCCTGATCGCACGCTCGGCTTCCCCTGGGGCGCCAAGAATGAGAATGCCTGCGGGCTTGCCACAAGAGATAAAGCCCGCATCAACGTGCGATGCTGAGATCTCGCCTTTATTGCCTTCACGGAAAAATTTCTTGGAGACATTGATCTGGACAAAGATTTCTTCCGAAGAGGTGCAGCCGGGTGAATTGGAGCGTGTTGGGACATGGACTTCATTTCCCTTGAGAATGAGATAACTAAGCCGGTCACAGGTGGTGGCAGTGGCTTTCACCCATTGAGCATTAGCCCATAGGGGCGGGTCAGCTTTGGCGGGACTCGACCATTGAAACATCGCTATGGCAACCACGGTTGCTAACAGCAGTACCTTGGAAAGCTTTGGTTTCATGGGAACCTTCGATCCGTTGCAGTATCGTTTGCGATACTACAGAAATAATAGAAGACAGACCACGGTTTCGTTGTTTTTCAGGAGTCATGGAGTGCTTTCTTCCCAGCCGCCATGCCTAAACGGTAACACCTTGGGTAAGGTGATCATCCGACCTCCTGTTGAAAGGTCTGATTCCGCGCCAACCATTCCACCAGCGCGGCATGAGCAATCCGGTGATGGCAGCCGACCAGAAAGGACTCCAAGGCGCGGGGTTACCGCTGAATCACCGCTGGATGTTCCGCCAGTTCGCCGAATCGCCGCAAGGTGGTCGGGCTGATCCGCAGCAGTCGGCACACTTCACCGGGGCAATAGACCGCCCGCCGAAGTGACAAAGCGAGGCCAGCGATCCGAAGCAGCGCGGGCGCGTCAGCGTGGTCTCCCGGGGTGGGTTTTAGGCGTGAAGCTCCCGCGCGGTAGATGCCCCGGGTGGACCGTGAGCGCGCGGGGTGGTAGCGATTTGCGCTTGGCGAACCCGCGAAGGTGCGGTAGCCGAGTGACCCTTTTCCAAAGGGCTGGATGTTCAAAGCGAACCAGGCGGTGAGTAGAACCTACGGTTGCCGCTGGGTATTGGACCGGTAGGGAATGCCGATCGGGCCGAGTTAAACGGTCGGGGGGCGTTTTCCAGTGAGTAGCGCGGCCAGCCGCTCACGCTGGGCGTTGCGGCAACGATCCTGTTCCGCAACGTCCTGAAGCTGAATCCAGAGCAGATAGCCCATCAGCAGCAGAATTCCGGTGATGAGAATGAGAAGTATCACGATGGTTTGCGCGAGGAGTGGGGTCATGGGGAGCGCGTCGGTCGTTGGGAGGAATAGGGAGGGATAAAGCGAGGAGGTGGGATGAAACAGGTTGACGGGAGGTGTTGAAACCCCGCGATGTCAACGTCCCTCCGGCTCCCTGTCTTCCAGGGATTGCCACTCTCGAAACATCGCCGCTTGTCCGCAAAGTTGGCCCTCGTGATCGGTCAGATTCCACACCGTCGCCTGCTGGATCAAAAACCGTTGCCCGGTGCGAGCGATGCGTATCCCCGAATAGTCGTCGATGAATCCCCGGCGCGTAACCTCAGCCAATAGCCGCGCCCGCTCGGCCTGGTTGGGGACTTCCGCCGTCAGGCGCGAGGGCATCTGGATCAGTTGCTCCCACGACAGCGCAAAGAGCTTCAGAGCGGTTTGATTGCCGTAGGTCAGCAGCGGGTCGGGGGCGGCATGGTGTGACAGCACCACGAACGGGGCGTAAAACAACGCTTCTGCGGCGGCGTCCGGCGACAGTACCGGATCGATCAGGTCGCGTCCGGTCAGGGCGTGGAAGGTGCAGCGTAACCGTTCCGTGTGCTCGACCTGGTAGCGGTTGGCGAGGCATGGCATTGACAAAAGGGATTCCATTAGGGCGGTGATTTGGCGGGTATAAAAGAGGTTCCTGTCGGGCCAATCCCCATTTCCTGATAGGAAACCGCGCCGTCTTTCGCCCAGACGTAATGCGGCGTTTGCGCCGGAGCGACGTACACCGCGCCCGTTGGGATGGACACCATCCCGGTTTCGTCAAACGTAGCGCCAAAACCGACAAAGAGCGTACCGGATAGCACGGTCGTCACACGCTCGTCAGGGTGGGTATGCGGCGGGATTTTGCCGCCCGCCGCCAGTTTCACTCGAAGGAGATCAGGACTTTCGCTCCATCCTTTCGCCCTGACTCTTCGATTAAAGCGCCGCGAGGTTATGCCGAAACTCTCTTGTCCGCCTGCAACAACTCTGCTTCCAGAGCAAGTGCCCGATTGCGCGATGTGCGGCGGTAAGTTCCAACCGCGATGGCGAGTGCGACGACGATCAGAATTGCCGCGACTGTGAACGTGATTCGCATGCCGGTGGCAACGGCCTCGGGACGCGCCGTTGTGATGTCGGTCGCCGCCGAAGCGAGCGCAAACACAGCGCCCATAACGGATGCACCGGTGATGAGACCGAGATTGCGCGACAGGTTGAGCATTCCGGAAATGACGCCACGCTGATCTTGGCGGATATCCATCATGGCAGAGGTGTTATTGGCGGTCTGGAACAGCGCATAACTGGCGGTGATGACTAAGATGGGGGTTATGTAGCCGGAGATGTCGAACCTTGCCGGCATCATGGACATAAGGAAGGAACCGGTCGCAATTCCGATAAGCCCAACGATGGTCATGCGTTGTGAGCCAAAACTATCCACCAGGCGACCAGAAGGCACTCCGCTCAGCGCAGCGGCAAGCGGGCCGACCGACATGACGAGTCCGACAAAAGTCGCGTTGAGTCCGAGTGTACGCGAGAGATAAAACGGGCCGACCACCAGCGTTGCCATAATCACTGTCGAAACCAGCATACTCATGGTGAGATTCGCGCTCAGCACTGGGTTGCCGAACATCTTCAAT
>NZ_CBTK010000050.1 GCF_000531125.1 Candidatus Contendobacter odensis Run_B_J11
AAGCTGGCGCAACGCAGCGCCGATGCGGCCAAAGAGATCAAAGGCTTGATTACCGACAGCGTAACCAAGGTCGAAGACGGCGGCAAGCTGGTCGAGCAATCGGGCCAGACTCTGCGTGAGATCGTGACGGCGGTGAAGAAAGTCAGCGACATCGTGGCCGAAATGGCCGCCGCCGCCCGCGAGCAGGCCAGCGGAATCGAACAGGTCAACAAGGCCATTTTGCAGATGGATCAAGTCACCCAGCAGAACGCTGCGCTGGTGGAACAAACCGCTGCTGCCAGTCACGCCATGGGTGATCAAGCCCACGAACTGCAACAACTCATGGAATTTTTCACGCTGGATGACCGGGCGATGCGCAAGGTTACGACCGCGCCACGTCCGGCCTCCAGTCCAAATCCACGTTCACGTTCGGTAAGCTCGGTAACCCCGCTTAAACCTGCCTCGGCCAAAGCACGGCCTGCTGCGCCGGTTAAACCGCAACCCGCTGCCAAGTCCACCAATACCGAGGAGTGGGAAGCGTTCTAAGCAACCGAATCCCCCCTGCCTCTTTTTCAAGGGGGGATTTCAGCGCACCCCCCGCCCGCGATTCTGGTTGCGGGAAATGGCCTTATTCCAGGAGGCCGGCGCGGTAGGGCATGGATTTCATCGACGGTAGCTTCTTTGGCTGGTGACTCTCTCCTGTCTGTTCTATGCTTCAATTAAACTACCTGTGCGGTAGGTTAATTCGTCTTGATTACGCTCTTCATCTGCATCATGCCATGCCCATCAAACACTTAGGAGGTTCACTGTGGCCGCTTTCGAGAAAGTTCATTTGCCATTTATCCGAAAAATCCCACTGTCTAAAATCGTGCCCAACAATAACTCGGAGACCAACCATCAGGGCTGGTTTTCTTATTTCTGGAGCGAAGCCTACATCTGGGAAGCGGATTTCCTGAAACATGGAGAGCCGGTTATTGCGCTGTTTACCGCCCTTTTTGACCTGCCCAAGGAATGGGAGCCGCCGGCGGTGGGCGGATGGACCCAGGCCAAACTGAAGGATGCGGAGCAAGCGACTGGCGCGATCCAACTCAACCGCAAGCGTGAATGGAATACGGTTTCCAATGAGATACTGTTCAACGCCTTGCTGGCTCTACTGACCATCGGATTCAGGCGAATCCCGATTTCGAGAAATTCGACCATCGCGACCGACGATACTTCATTGGAGATGGCCAAGTATCTGAAGAAATTCGACCATTCTAAAAAAGTTCAACTGGGCTGGCGAGGAGACATGCGCAAGCTCGCCGACCTGATCAATGGCGGTGGCTTTATCTGCAAGGCCGAATCAATAGCCAACAATTACGCCGCCAGTATCAACATGCGTCAGCCCTGGCATCCCTTTTCCAAACTCTCGATCCGGTGTGATATGTGGTATCGCCGCGTGTCTGCGGACAACTGCAAGCAGACCGTTATCAGTGTCACGACTGACTTCAAGACGGCCTCGGTATTTCCTCAAGTGAGCGAGTTGCACATCTTCCCCGGGGTGGAAATGAAGCAAGACATCGCTCAATTAGTGAGGGACGGCAAAGTAGACCGGACTAAACTCTGCGAGGTGACGGTACAGCGGGCTTCTGGAGAAAGGAAAGTGCTGCTACGCGCCGCTGATCAGGCACAGATTTTTCTTTGCTTGCTGAATGGCACTTACTTTGACACTAAAGAAGCCCAGGAAAAATTTTCGGAGGCCGTGGCCTTCAATGAATTGGCAATGCGCGAGGTTCCCGCTGACGATATCCTGGCCTCGATTACCTACGTGCGTATTCACCACGGAACATCGAATGGAGAGGGTTATACCGCCATTTATGATCCGGCTGTTTCCATCGAAGTTCGCGCCGACCTCTTCCAGCGAAAGACCGCTCCCCACTGCACCGGTCCGCAACTCTATCAGGCAGGGCTTATGGAATACGAGCGGGCAAAACAGACCTTCACCGCAGCCTGGTCAGAGGAAGGAGCCTCCAGAGCCGGGAGTCGTCTCGATGATGTAGATGACATTACCAAGGTCAAGGTCGCAGGTGTTTCCACGGTTGTTGAGGTCAAGCGGCTCAGCGACAACAAAATCCTCTACACCGTCTGAGTTCCTGGGTGGCAGGCTCCGTCTTCGCAGCAGGTCTATTCTTGAAAAGAACGGTGTTTGTCACCCACTACTATATGGATTGATAGGAGATCGAGTAGCCGTTGGACGGAAAGTCGGCGGTTGAGAACGCTCTGCTTTGCCCAACCTGCTAAAAACTCAACATCTATTTGAGCAATGGTATTACTTCCTCTTAACCCCAAATCCGTCGCCGAGCGTTTATGGTTATACCGATCCTGGTTAAACTTTGGAGGAAAAAACCGATGAACCGAACCCGATGGTTGTATCCACTCACTATCCTGCTCCTGTGCAGTGCTGCGCCACTGGATGCGCTGGCCCGTATCAAGCTCACCACCTTGCCGATGCGCGAGCGGGTGGAAATCCAGCTCGATCACCCGCAAGTTGCTCTGGTTGAGGAAGAGCGCATCGTGCCGTTGGTCAAGGGTGTTAACCAGGTAGATTTCTCCTGGGCCAATACTCGTATTGACCCCGATTCGCTGGTATTGCGTATTCTCGCGCCGCCCGCCGATCAGCCGCTGGAGGCTAAAGTGCTGTCCGTGAGCTATCCGCCGAATGAAACCGCCTTGGTCTGGTCCGTCGCCGCCAGTGCGTCCGGTGCGGTGCGGGTGCGAATCAGCTATGTGCTGGGTGGATTAGGCAAGGATTTCCATTACCGCGCCGTCGCCGACCGCGACGAAAAGACCCTGAATCTGACCCAACTGCTGCGGGTGAATAACAACGCCAACGAGGCTTATGACACTGCCGAGTTTTGGGCCGGGGTTGGCGAACGCTTCAATAAGCCCCTCGGCTTGAACGAAACCAAGGAAGTGCAACTGGGGCGCTTCGCCGCCGTGCCGGTGCGCAAAACCTACACCAGCAGCCCGATGGAATTCGGCTATCTCGACCGCGCTCAGGACAAGCTCAACGTACCGATGCATTACGTCATCAAAAACGCGGGTGGCACCCTGGGCCAGGAACCGCTGCCGGCAGGCAAGGCGCGCATCTTTCAGGATGACGGCAAAGGCGGTAGCGCTTTTCTCGGCGAGGATCGCGGCAAATTCACCGCGCCCGACGATGAATTGACGCTTTATCTCGGCCTGGCCCGTGACATTGCGGTGCGGCGCACAGTGGATCACAACGAACGCCAGCGCATTGCCGGCAATCTGTACCGCTACGACGTGACCCTGAAATACGAGATTGAGAATTTCAAGGACGCGCCGGTCACCCTCGACCTGGTGGAAAGCGTCCGCCAGATTCGCAACGACGTTCGTGGTGACAGTGGCCGCGACCCGGAATGGAAATTGGGCGACGGCACCTTGCGCACTCCCGATCCCGAAAAGAGCGACGCCGACACGTTGCTGTTTCATGTAGACCTGCCCGCCCGCGCCGCCGCTGGCCAGGCGCAAAAGCAGATTCATACCCTGCGGCTGACGCTGAATAACGAATGGTGAGCGCCATGATTCTGAACCGGATTGTTCGGCTGTTCTGCCTGTTCGGGTTGCTGCTGCCGCTGGCGGTGCCAGCGCGCAATATCGATCTCGCCACGGTGCCCGAACGGCGCACGGTGCAACTGACCATCTACAACTCCGAGGATTTAACCCTGGTGCGGGAAAGCCGGGTAGTGACTTTCAAGCAGGGGGTGAATCCGTTGCAATTCTCCTGGGCCAACACCTTGATCGATCCAACTTCGGTGGAACTGAAATTCCGTGAACCGAAAGCCGGGATTGAAGTTCTCGACACCACCTTTCCGCATGACAAGCCGCAGATGCTGTACTGGAATGTGCAGAGCGACGCCAACCGCGAAGCGGTCATCGAGATCAGCTATTTCACTTCCGGCATTAGTTGGGCGGCGGATTATCTGGCGATAGCCGATCCCGATGAAAAAGCGTTGCGCTTGGAAAGCTTCGTCCGAGTGAAAAATAACTCCGGCGAAGACTATGAAAACGCCCAGGTTCGCTTGGTCGTGGGCACCATCAACCTGGTGGAAAAAATCGCTGAATTGGCCCAACTGCCGGTCGGGCGGCTGGAGGAACTCAAGAAGGAGGATTATGGGAATTTGCGGCAGAAGGCCGCCCGCCGGATGCTGGCGCCCGCTGCCCCCGCGCCGATGCTGGCAATGGATAGTGTAGCCGGTGCGATGGCGGAGATGGTGGCACCCAAGGAAGTCATCAAGGAAGGCTTGAGCGAGTACTTCATCTACACCATCGAAGGGACCGAAACCGTCCCGAACGGCTGGGCCAAGCGCTTGCGCAGTTTCGAGGCTGCCAACGTGCCGATGACGGTTGAATACCGCTACCGGCCGCGCGAATACGGCGAGCAACTGACTCGACTGTATCTGCTACGCAATGACACGGCGTCCGGGCTGGGCGTCACGCCGTTGCCGGATGGAATGCTGCGGGTATTCCGTGCCAATGGCCGCGACGGGCTGAGCTATCTAGCGACGCAGAATCTTAAATACGCACCCATCGGCGACAAGATCGAACTGAACCTCGGCACCGATCCGGCAGTGGTGTTCGAGTTGCTCAAGCAGAAAGTCTACCGCGACAATTTCTGGTTGCAGATCAAGGGCGGTAATCTCTATCGCAAACTGGGCGAGGACGGGTTGCCGAAGCTGGAGATGGAGGTTCAGGTGGCCGGCTGGGATGAGCACACGGTCTATCGGCAGAAAATTCGTAACTACAGCGGCAAGCCGATCAGCGTGCAAATCCGCCGCGAAATTCCCGGCGATATCGTGTTCCGCAGCCGGCTGAATCCGACGCTGCACGATTTCCAGACGGTGCAATGGACCGCCGAGGTCGCCGCTGCCGGCAAGGCCGACCTGGATTATGAGATCGTCAGTCGGCAGGGCTATAACCAGAAGCAGAACCGGGTGGAATTACCGGTGGATGGAGTGACCGCCCGGTGATGAAGACGCTTTGACATCCTCGCCTCACCCTTTGGGGGAAGGGCCATTAACTTAAGCAATTTCGTGAACGGTTCAGATCTGACCTCAAGGTACGCCGTGCGTACCCTACTGCAATCTTGCCGCTGTAGGGTACGCACGGCGTACCGCTTAAGTTGTTGCCCGCGTCAGGCTTAGCGCACTATCAAGGTGGTTCTATTCCGGTTGCGATACCGCATGAGCGAGCCATTGGCTTTCTGCCTTGCCACCTATCGGTTTTCGACCTCTACCGTAGGAGCGGGCTTTAGCCCACGAACATCGTCGCCTGAAGGCCGTTCCTACCCTCGAATTTTCGTCAACTACACGTTTCAATTTTGAATCTGATCGGTGGTGAAGGCTTTCTGCCCGCTCGGTTTCCCACTGCTTCGGCTGTGCTACAATTCGCCGCTTAAACCGCCTTCCTGGTCGGGTCAAATGTTCAATAGAAGGTTTCCGCATGTCTGACATTGCTAAAGAAGTCCTGCCGGTCAATCTCGAAGACGAGATGCGGCAATCTTATCTTGATTACGCCATGAGCGTGATTGTCGGACGGGCATTACCGGATGTGCGCGATGGGCTTAAACCGGTGCATCGGCGCGCACTATTTGCTATGAGCGAATTGAGCAACGACTGGAATAAACCTTATAAGAAATCCGCCCGTGTGGTCGGTGATACTATCGGCAAATATCACCCACACGGCGACACCGCAGTTTACGATACCATGGTTCGTATGGCACAGCCTTTCTCGCTGCGCTATATGCTGATTGATGGTCAGGGTAACTTTGGCAGTGTGGATGGCGATGCGCCGGCAGCGATGCGTTATACCGAAGTCCGTATGTCCCGCATTGCCCACGAACTACTGGCTGATCTGGAGAAGGAAAC
>NZ_CBTK010000051.1 GCF_000531125.1 Candidatus Contendobacter odensis Run_B_J11
TTCACGAAGCCTATGAAACCGGGCGTGGCCGGGTGCAGATGCGTGCCCGCACCGAGATCGAAGCCGACGAAGCACGTAATCGCCAAGCCATTATTGTGACCGAGTTGCCCTATCAGGTAAATAAGGCCAGGCTGATTGAGAAGATCGCCGAGTTGGTTAAAGATAAAAAGCTGGAAGGTATTTCTGAACTGCGCGATGAATCCGATAAGGACGGCCTGCGTATTTATATCGAATTGCGACGGAATGAGAATGCCGAAGTAGTACTCAACAATTTGTTTCTGCACACCTCGCTGCAATGTGTATTCGGCATCAACATGGTAGCGTTGGTGGATGGGCAACCGCGCCTGCTCAACCTCAAGCAGGTGCTGGAAGCGTTTTTGACTCACCGCCGCGAAGTGGTGGTGCGGCGCACTGTATTTGATCTGCGCAAAGCTCGCGAACGCGCCCACATCGTTGAAGGGCTGGCGGTGGCGCTGGCGAATCTGGATCCACTGATTGTTCTGATCCGTTCCGCTGCCGATCCCGCTGCTGCCCGAACCGCATTGCTGGCGCAGGTCTGGATTCCGGGAGCAGTCACCGAGCTGCTGGCGCGTACCGGATCGGACAGTTCGCGCCCGGAGGATTTGCCAGCCGAATTTGGCTTGAGCGCGGCGGGCTATCGGTTGTCGCCGATCCAGGCGCAGGCCATTCTGGATTTGCGACTGCATCGCCTGACCGGTTTGGAACAACGAAAACTGCTGGACGAGTATCAGGAATTGCTGGGTCGGATCGTGGACTACCTGGAGATTCTGACCTTGCCGGAACGGCTGACGACGGTGATTCGCGCTGAGTTGCAGGAGTTGCGCACCCAGTATGTGGATGCCCGCCGCACCATGATTTTGCCCGACGAGCAGAGTTTCAACCTGGAAGACTTGATTACCGAGGAAGCGGTAGTGGTTACGCTGTCACACGCCGGCTATGTCAAATCACAGCCGCTGTCACTGTACCGGGCGCAGAAGCGCGGCGGGCGTGGGCGGGCAGCCACCACGGTCAAGGAAGAAGATTTCGTCGATAAGCTGTTCATTGCCAGCACTCACGATACCGTGCTGTGCTTTTCCAATCACGGCAAGGTGTATTGGAAGAAGGTGTACGAACTGCCGCAGGCCGGACGGATTGCCCGGGGTCGTCCGATGGTCAACCTGCTGCCGCTGGAAGAAGGCGAGCGTATCAACGCGGTGTTGGCAGTGCGCGAATTTGACGCCGATCACTATATATTTTTCGCCACCACTCACGGTACGGTTAAGAAAACCCCGCTGTCCGAATACTCCCGCCCCCGCGCCAGCGGCATCATCGCCATTGATTTGCGGGACGGCGATCAACTGGTTGACGTCGCGCTGACCCACGGCCAGCGTGATGTAATGCTGTTTACCGATGCGGGTAAGGCGCTGCGTTTCACCGAAACTGAAGTGCGGAATATGGGCCGATCCGCCTGCGGAGTACGCGGCATTCGCCTGGGCGAGGGGCAAAAGGTCATCGCTTTGATCGTGGTGGATGAGGGCACGGTGCTGACTGTCACCGAAAACGGTTACGGCAAGCGCACCCCGGTGGCCGATTATCCGCACCGTGGGCGCGGCGGGCAGGGTGTCATCGCGATTCAAACCTCGGAGCGCAACGGCCAGGTGATCGGCGCGGTGCAGGTGGAAAGCGACCACGAGATCATGCTGATCACCGACGGCGGCACCCTGGTGCGAACTCGGGTGGAGGAAATTTCGCTGGTGGGTCGCAATACTCAGGGCGTTAAGCTGATTAACCTGCACGGTGGCGAGAAACTGGTCGGCGTTGAAAA
>NZ_CBTK010000052.1 GCF_000531125.1 Candidatus Contendobacter odensis Run_B_J11
TTGATTTACCGGCTGTTCGCCGGATTTACTCTCACCGGCAATCGCTGGCGCAATGCCGGGAATGGCTGGATGTTAATTTGCCGCAAATCGAGCAGATCGAAGTCAGCAGTAATGGTGAAGCAGCGTTGCGAGTGCGCGACCAAGAAGATGCAGCGGCGATTGCCGGTCAGAGTGCGGCAGACATTTATGAGTTACCAATCCTGGTTCACAATATCGAAGATGAACCCAATAACACCACCCGGTTTTTAATTATCGGCACTCAGCCGATTGCACCTTCGGGCGATGATAAAACTGCGCTGCTGGTGGCTTCGCTGAATCGGCCTGGTGCGCTGTTCAAGTTGTTGGAACCGTTGGCTCGGCATAACGTCAGCATGAACCGTATCGAATCACGACCCTCACGGCGCGGGATGTGGGATTACGTGTTTTTTATCGACCTCGATGGCCATGCCCAGGACGAGCCGGTGGCCGGGATGCTGACCGAATTGCGTGAGCAGGCCAGCTTGTTCCGGGTGCTGGGTTCGTATCCCAAAGGCGTGCTGTAAGGCTTATTCGCCGCCTTGGAAAGAAACCGTAGAATGTGTTGAGAAAATCAACGATTGCCGCTCTAGGATCCATGCTGCTGATGGCTCTCGCTACGACAATATCACTGACGGGTCGCTTTCCAAATTCAGCGATCATTACCACTATTACCACGATAACATCATCATCAAACTCGACATCGAAACGACACCCCGCGATTCCACCATCGGCGAGAAATTCAATACAGGACTTTCGCTTTCCGTCATTCCCGCGTAGGCGGGAATCCAGTAAGCCGCTGAAAAGCTTGGATACCCGCTTTTGCGAGTATGACGAATTTACGGGTTTAGCGAAAGTCCTGTCAATAGTTATCGCTTTGCCGATCACAAGGAAAATGAGATTGATCGGCGGATGCGGGTTTGTCGGGTCAGCGTAGCGACTGTTGCAATCACTGCAGCAATGAAAATAGCGCCCCGTACTGAGTTGAGCATCGATGCTAACCGCTGATTTCCCTATTCCCACCGTTGCCCCTAGTTCTGCAACCGAGTGCTTTCACTGCGGTCTGCCGGTCCCGTTGGGAGTGAATGACACCGCGATCATTGACGGCCAGCGCCAGCCGATGTGTTGCCACGGCTGCAAGGCGGTCGCAGAGGCGATTATGGCTGCGGGTCTGACCGACTTCTACCGCCATCGCACCGCGCCCTCGCGCCGGGCGGAGGATTTGATCCCGGAACCGTTGCGCGGCTTGGAACTGTACGACCGGGCGGATTTGCAGCAGAGCTTCGTTCGCGCCGAAGGCGAGTATGTCCGCGAAGCCGCCTTGATGCTGGAAGGCATCGTCTGCGCCGCTTGCGTCTGGCTGAATGAGCATCACGTCGGCCACCTGCCGGGAGTGCTGGAATTTCGGGTGAATTATTCCACCCACCGCGCCCAGGTGCGCTGGGACCAGCGCCAGATCAAGCTCAGCGCCATTTTGGCGGCGGTGGCCGCTATCGGTTATATCGCCCATCCCTTCGATCCCAATCGTCAGGAAGCGTTGCAAAAGCGCGAACGCAGCGTGGCCTTGCGGCGGCTGGCCGTCGCCGGCCTCTGCTCGATGCAGGTGATGATGCTGGCGGTGGGTCTGTACGCCGGCGACTATCAGGGCATGGACGACTGGATTCGCGAGTTCCTGCGCTGGATCTGCCTGATTTTGACTGTGCCCGTCGTGACCTACTCCGCCGTGCCGTTTTTCAGCGCCGCCTGGCGCGATCTGCGGCGTCGGCAATTGGGTATGGACGTACCGGTGTCATTGGCGATTGTCACTGCTTTTGCCGCCAGCCTCTGGTACACGGTGCAAGGCGGTGGCGAGGTCTATTACGACTCGGTGACGATGTTCGTGTTCTTTCTGCTCACTGGGCGCTTCCTGGAAATGGCCGCCCGCCACCGGGCGGCGCAAATCTCCGAAGCGCTGGTGCGGATGTTGCCCGCCACTGCTACTCGATTGAATGCGGCGGGCGATGAGCAAATTATTGCTATCGCGGAATTGGCGCCCGGCGACCGGGTGCTGGTGCGTCCGGGCGAAACCATCCCTGCTGATGGTCGCGTCATTGAGGGCGCGAGCAGCGTGGACGAATCCCTGCTTACCGGCGAGAGTCTGCCGCTGCCCAAACAGTTGGGCGAGGCGCTGATCGGCGGTGCGGTCAACGTGGACAGTCCGCTGGTGATCCAGATCGAGAAGGTCGGCACGGATACGGTACTGTCCGCTATCGTGCGGTTGCTGGATCGCGCCCAAAGTGAGAAGCCGCAATTGGCGCTGCTGGCCGACCGCATCGCCGGTCGGTTCATCGCCGTACTGCTGGCGGTAGCAACGGTCGTCCTGTTGACGTGGTGGTCACTGAGCGATTTCGATACCGCGTTTCGGATCATGTTATCGGTGTTGGTGGTGACCTGTCCCTGTGCACTGTCGCTGGCAACGCCGACCGCGATTGTGGCGGCGACCGGCGCTTTAACCCGGCTGGGCCTCTTGACCACTCGCGGTCATGCACTGGAAACCCTGGCGCGAACCACCCACGTCATCTTCGACAAAACCGGCACCTTGACCTTTGGCCGACCGCAAGTCGCAGCGGTGGAACCGGTGAGCAACCTGGAAGTGCGGCACTGTCTGTTGCTGGCGGCGGCGCTGGAACGGGGGTCCGAACACCCGGTCGGGCGGGCGCTGGCTGAAGCAGCGGGCGAGAACATTCCGACTGCGACCGATTTGCATAATACGCCGGGCAGCGGTATCGAGGGCTGGATTGACGGTCGCTGCTATCGGGTTGGCCGACCGGAGTTTGTGGCCGCTTGCAGTGAAAACATGGTGGCTGGACGCGATGATCTCGACACCGCGAGTACCTGGGTGGCGCTGGGTGATGAGAGCGGATTGCTGGCCTGGTTTCAGTTGACCGATGCCTTGCGCCCCGGCGCAGCAGCGGCGGTTGCGGCGTTACAGGCGCGGGGCCTGACGGTGGAGTTGCTGAGCGGGGATCGCCCGGACGCCGTCGCTCATGTGGCCCGTGAAGTCGCGATTGCCACCGCAACCGGCGGCATGTCGCCCCAGGACAAGTTGGAGCGGCTGTGGGAATTACAACGTCAAGGCGCGATAGTGGCGATGGTCGGCGATGGAGTCAATGACGCACCGGTATTGGCAGCGGCTCAGGTGTCGCTGGCAATGGGCAGCGGTACCCAACTGGCTCATGCGACGGCGGATATGATCCTGCTGTCAGAAAAGCTCGAACATCTGGTCAGCGGGGTGGATATGGCCCGACGAACGCTGATGATCATGCGTGAGAATTTCGCCTGGGCCATTGGTTACAATCTGATCGCGCTGCCGCTGGCGGCGGGCGGTTGGCTCACGCCGTGGATGTCGGCGCTGGGCATGTCATTCAGTTCACTGCTGGTGGTGCTGAATGCGCTGCGGCTGCGACAGGTTTGATACCGTCTTCGCCCGTTCTTTTGAGGGGTGAAATTCGTCGTAGCACGGGGTTCCAGCCCGTCAACGCATCACAGGCAAGAGGCCCGTGCGCCCTCCACAACCGGTTTAGAATCCCATACCGATGGTGAAATTTTCAGGGCGTTGTTCGTTCATACACCACCCGCCCTTCCAGCAAGGTGTACACAATCTGCCCTTGCAATTCCCAACCGATAAACGGGCTGTTCTGGCCTCGACTGCGCAGGGTATCCGTAGTGACTCGCCAATCGGTTTCCGGGTCGAAGATACAGACATCGGCCACCGCGCCTATGCCCAGATGACCGCTGTCCAGCCCCAGAATCTGTGCCGGTCCCCATGTCAGTCGCTCCAGCACTACCGGCAATTTCAACACCTCGTCCCGCGCCAGCCGCAGACTCAGCGCCAGCAGGGTGTCCAGCCCGGAAATACCCGGCTCGGTATCGCCAAACGGCGCCTGCTTGGCGTCGGGTTCGTGCGGCTGATGATCGGAGCAGAGCGCACCTAATGCACCACTCGCCAGCCCAGCCTGCAGGGCATCCTTATCACGCAACCCGCGTAGCGGCGGCTGCACATGGCATTGGCTGTCGAAGCCTGCCAAGTCCATCTCGGTCAGGTGCAGGTGATGCACCGCGACATCAGCAGTCACCGGCAAGCCTTCGGCTTGGGCGCGTGCCACCAGTTGCACCGCACGAGCGTTGGACAAGCGACCGAAATGTACCCGCACCCCAATGTCACGCACCAGCTCGAGATCGCGGGCAATGGCGCCAGTTTCGGCTGCGGCTGGAATGCCGGCCAAGCCCATCCGCGTGGCCACCTGCCCCTCATGAGCGACGCCATGGCTCAGCCAAGGATCAAGCGGGGTCAGAAATACGGTCAGATCGAAAGTAGCGGCGTATTCCAGTGCCCGCCGCAAGACCAGAGTGTTAACCAGCGGTCGGCCACCGTCGCTCACCCCCACGCAGCCCGCATCCTTGAGCGCCGCCATCTCTGCCAGCCGTTCACCGCGCAGCCGGTGCGTCAGTGCCCCCAGTGTCAGCACCCGACTCTGACCGGCAGCCTTGACTCGGCGGCGGATAAATTCCACCACTGCCGGTTCGTCAATCACCGGATCGGTGTCGGGCGGACAGACCAGCGTCGTGATACCGGCGGCGGCAGCGGCACGGGTCTCGCTGGCGATGGTCGCTTTATGCTCCTGCCCCGGTTCCCGCAGGCGAGCGCAAAGGTCAATCAGGCCGGGGCAAACGATCCGGTCGCGGGCGTCAATTTCTCGATTCGCCGCAAAGCCATCCGGCGCTGGGCCGATACCGATGATTCGCCCCCCGGCGATGAATAAATCCAGCAGCGCATCAATGCCATGAGCCGGATCAATGAGCCGACCGCCGCGAATAGCGATCCGCATCAGACCTCCTCCCCGACGGGACGGGCGTGATGGCCCAGGGTAATGGACATGATCGCCATCCGCACCGCGATCCCGTTGGTGACTTGCTCCAGAATCACTGATTGCGGCCCATCAGCCACCCGCGAGTCGATTTCCACTCCACGATTGATCGGGCCGGGGTGCATGACTATGGCGTCCGGTTTAGCCAGCGCCAGTCGTTTTTCGGTCAGGCCGTAGCGCTGGAAAAACTCCTGCTCGGACGGCAACAGCGCCCCTTCCATTCGCTCGCGCTGTAACCGCAGCATGACCA
>NZ_CBTK010000053.1 GCF_000531125.1 Candidatus Contendobacter odensis Run_B_J11
CTATGCGGGCAGGTACGAATCATGAAAACGGTGCAACTCACGCTGGATGATGATCTGGTCACGGCGGTGGATCGGGTTGCCGGTCAGCGCCGGCAATCCCGCTCGGCTTTTACGCGAGACGCCTTGCGGGCAGCTTTGGCAAAACTCGAAGCACAAGCGTTGGAACAACAACATCGGGAAGGGTATCTCCGGCAGCCGGTCAAGCCCGGCGAATTTAGCGATTTCGAAGGCGAACAGGTTTGGATCGACTGATGCGGCGCGGTGAAATTCGCTGGTACACCTTCAAGGCACCCGACAAAAAGCGACCGGTACTGATCCTGACGCGAGACTCGATTCTGGATGTGTTGGGCGAAGTGACGATTGCACCCATCACCTCCACAATTCGTCATATTCCCAGCGAAGTCATCCTGACCCCGGAAGAGGGCATGCCCAAAATCTGCGCCATTAACCTCGATCATGTGCAAACCGTGACCAAGATCAAGGTCGGGTCGTTTATCGCTGTCTTGAGCGACTCACGCATGAATCAAGTCAAAACCGCACTCCTCTTCGCCTTGGATTTCTGAACGAGCAGCATAGATAGAGGGTTAGCAGCGTAGGTTGGATTGCGAACGCAACCCAACCATACCGCAAATAGAAACCGCTCCCCAATGAGCGGTTTTTTTGTGTCTGTCGCAAAAGGGGGCCGGTACGTCAAGATCGCTCTATGCGCTTGACGCAACAGGCCAATCAAAGTATATATAGTATATACAAAACAGGAAGGTATTGAGTCATGTTGACGCGAATTTTCAAGAGCGGTAATTCACAAGCCGTGCGCATCCCGAAAGACCTCTGCTTTGATACCGATATCCAAGAGGTGGAAATCGAGCGCAAACACGACGCCCTCGTGATCAGGCCGCAACGCAAGCGCTCGCTGGCCGGACTCATGGATCGCTTTGCTGCCTTCCCGGCGGATTTCATGGCCGAGGGGCGGGAGTTCAATCCCGAACGTGAACGTGGAATGTCGTGATGCGGTACCTGCTGGATACCAATATCTGCATCTACCTGATGCAGCATCATCCCCCCGAAGTCGCCGCGCGGTTTGCCAAACTTGGATACGGTGACGTGGTGATCTCTGCGATCACCTTGGCCGAGCTTCGTTATGGGGTCGAATGCAGGCCGGAAAACCGGGCAGCCATTGAGAGAGCGCTTGAAGGGTTACTCGCCGATGTACCGGTGATGCCGTTCGATGAACAGGCTGCGGTGGATTACGGCATCCTCCGTGCGGCGGTCAGAGATCGCCAACGCGATGCGCTGGATCGCCTGATCGCCGCACACGCCCGGAGCTTGTCGTTGACACTGGTGACGAACAACGAAGCGGATTTCAAGGATTATCCAGGGCTGCGCGTGGAAAATTGGGTCGCTCCCGCCTGAACTTTGCACATACTTAACTTACAGCGCGATTGGTGACCCATGACGAATCCATGCTCATGGTCGGTTATATAGCGCTCCTAAGCGAGTTGTGGTTTCACCTGAAAACAGACTCCCCCTTGTAACAAGGTGCGCTCAACGTGAGGTGAAAATGAACGAGGAATCTCTGAAAGAAGCCATCAGACAAGAGTTGCCGCATTTTTTGCGGACCGATCCGGACTTGCGTACCTATATTCTGGAACTGACGCGGCGGGAATATGCGGGGCGCGAGGAAACGCAGGATCGGTTTTATGACCTCCTAGGCGAACTGCGCCGCGATCGGGAAGAGCAAACCCGCAAGTGGGAAGAGCATCAGGCAGAACAAAATCGCAAGTGGGACGCTAACCAGGAAGAACTCCGGCGGCTTCACCAGGAAATCATGGCTCAAGCGTTGAAACAGGAACGAGGCATCGGTGCGCTTGGTTCGCGCTGGGGTCTGCAATCCGAAAAAGCCTTCCGCGACGCGCTGGCCGGGATTCTCGAAAAAAGCTTCAGCGTCCAGGTAGTCAACGTCAACGAATATGACGACCAAGGCGTCGTATTTGGACGACCGGATCAAGTCGAACTGGATGTAATCATCTACAACGGCTCGCTGATCATTTGCGAACTGAAATCGTCCATTGACAAAGCGGGGATGTACATTTTCGAGCGCAAAGCGCGGTTCTACGAAG
>NZ_CBTK010000054.1 GCF_000531125.1 Candidatus Contendobacter odensis Run_B_J11
GTAACTACCTACCCTCCCCGACATCCACTATTCTGACACTATGCCCGAGTTGACCCGCCCCACCCCAGCCGAATTGGATAGCATGAGCCATGCCGAGAAGGATGCGCTGATTCTGGGGTTATTCGACGTGCTGGCGCGGTATGAACAACGGCTGCGCGAAGTTGAAGGCAAGGTGGAAAAAACGAGCCGGAATTCGAGCCAGCCTCCGTCTGCGGATGGAATAAAGAAGGGGCCGGCGAAGCCGCGCCAACCGGGCGAGAAGCCCTTGGGCGGTCAACCCGGCCATCGCGGCGCCACCCGGGAAATGGTTGATGATCCCGATGAAGTCCGGGAATTACGTCCCAGCGGCTTCTGCTCGTGCGGCGCCGGATTGGACGGATTGCCGGTGAGGGCGGGTGAGCGTCGGCAGCAGATCGAGATACCTGAACCCCAGACGGTGGTGACCGAGTTTCGGCAGATGTGGGTGGAGTGCCCGGCGTGCGGATGTGAGCACGGTGGGGAATTTCCCGCCGGGGTTACCCCGAACGTCAGCTTTGGCCCCCGCCTGAAAGCCTATGCGGTGGGTTTGGTCGAAGGCCATTTCGTTGCCTTGGAGCGAACGTGCGCAATCATCGCGGATCAATATGGGGTTCAACCGTCCGATGGCGCGGTACAGAACTGGATCATTAAGGCGGGGCAGTTGCTGGCCGACGATCATGCCGCAAACCGGCAATCGATCGTGGACGCTGAGGTGGCGCACTTCGACGAAAGCGGGATGCGAATCGGCGGCAAGCTGAACGGGCTCCATGTAGCGGCCACTGAAACGGCGGTGTATTACACGGTCCACCCCAAGCGGGGTCAGGAGGCGATGGATGCCGCCGGCCTCTTGCCGCACTTCCAAGGCAACGCGGTGCATGACCACTGGAAATCGTACTGGTCGTACACCCACTGCACCCATTCGCTCTGCAACGCCCATCACCTGCGGGAGTTGCGCTATTGCCAAGAGTTGACCGGGCATTTCTGGCCCTTCGCTCTCCGCCGCCTTCTCGTGGAAGGCCAAGAGGCGGTCGCCGCCGCCCGCGCTGCTGGCCAAACCACTCTGGAATCAGGGTACGTGGCGGATTTGCTGGCTCGCTATGACCAGCAGGTGAAGAACGGCTTGGCGGCCTACCCGGTGCGCCCGCCGGAACCGGGACGCAAAGGCCGCGTCAAGCAGCACGAGGCCACCAACCTGCTACTTCGGCTCCGGGATTACAAAACCCAAGTCTGGCGGTTTCTCACCGATTGGCGGGTTCCGTTCGACAACAATCGAGCGGAACGGATGGTGCGCCCGGTCAAGGTCAAGTTGAAGGTGATCGGCGGCTTCCGCGCCTTGGGGGGCTCCACGGCCTTCTGCATCCTGCGTTCGGTTTGGGAAACCAACAAACTGAACGGCATCAATCCGTTCGATACCCTTCGGCTGGCGTTTGAGG
>NZ_CBTK010000055.1 GCF_000531125.1 Candidatus Contendobacter odensis Run_B_J11
CTTCATCCGGGATTTTACGTGCATCGGACAGCCAGTCCTCTTTCATGATGGCACCTCCCTAAAGCAGGGTCTATTTCGATGTGTATAGACACTTAATTTAGGAGTTGGTTCATTCACAACGTATAGATAACTATTGGTAAGACTATATGTTCTTATGAATAGCTGAAAAATCGCTTGATTTCCATGCACGATTACACAGGAATTACACAGACCATTCTGCAAGCTTGGGATTCGGTTTGGGGGAGTTCCACAATTGTGGAACTTTTCAAATTCCCAACTGCAACCGCAGCCGCGAATTCAAAACGGGCAATCCGCCTCGGGTTGCTCACAAATTTGCTGAATGAGGCGGCTCGGTATCGGGTTGCTGGCACTCCAGCCGGTTAACCGGAAAGCCTTGTACATGCGGCAGGCGGTCACATGGAAGGGTTCGCCGGTGGCATTGAATTGTCGAATGAGGGCGTCGAAGGTTTCCCGATCCGCTACGCTCAGGCGGTGATAACAAAGGCTGTTTCGTGCGGGCATCGTGCTAATGAAGGGTTAAAGGCGCTGCATGAGATTCTTTTGCGGGCTTCGTGTCGGAAATTTCCGACACGTTATTTACGGCTGTCGCTGCGTCCAATTGGAGATATTGCTAACCGCCACATTAAGCCGCGATTTTCGCCAAGTAATGGTTCGCATTCCACGCAATGCCCAGCCCTTCCAGGTCAAGTAGTACGTCGGCAAATTCCGCGTCCGCTTTCGCAAGAATTGATTCAAACTCGGCAATTTTCCGGGCGCGATCAGCTGCGGGAAGAGCGCCGTCAGGCCATTCGAGGTTTTCCAGCGCGGCGGGTAGGCCAGCCTTTAGGGTCGGTAGTAGCAGGGCTGCCAGCCAATCCCGGGCGAAGTGGTCGGCATTTAAGCTCTCATATTGCAGCAGCTTGGATATCTCATTCTGATCGTGCGCCGATTCACGGACTCCATTCCCGAACAAGCCGCCAAGCAATCGGCGGAAGATTGTGCTTTGAAGCATGGCCAATGAATCGAGAGCATCTCCAATAATCGGCGCGGCGTCTTCCCGCGTCATCGGGGCGCTTACAGCAGAATTCAACTCGGCGGCTATGGCGTTGCGGTTAAGCCATTTCTGATGCGCCAATGCTTCCAAGTTGGCAATCGTTGCCCGCACTTCGTCTAAGCTCTTTTTCGCGTCTACCAAAGAAGTCTGTCTCATACAGCAATCCCGCAAGCGGCTTGGGTTTCACAATGCTTAATGTATAGGCTGGGATTAGAGAATTCTTTACAAAATTCCGGATCTATGGGTGCGCGGGCCGCCCAATCGTCGATCAGTTGCCTAGATTTTTTGCCCTGCTCCAGTTGCGCTGCGGCGTATAGGTTGGGATTAGGGAATTCTTTACGAAAGTGCGGATCGGTGGCGGCTCGGGTTTGCCACTTGTCGAGCAGTTGCCGCACCTGGTGCGGGTTTTGTCGCGATAAAAAGCGGTTGACTTCATGCGATTTCATCGTGGGTATTTTCCATAGGGTGAAGGGCTTGGGTTTCAGCGATGATCCGTCGGAGTTCAGGTTCCAAAAGTTTCCCTTCTGTAAATTTTCCCGTGATAGTAAATTAGCATATACTGATAAGAGAAACTTTT
>NZ_CBTK010000056.1 GCF_000531125.1 Candidatus Contendobacter odensis Run_B_J11
AAAAGTTTCTCTTATCAGTATATGCTAATTTACTATCACGGGAAAATTTACAGAAGGGAAAATTTTACACTGGATCGGGGAAATAGGAAGGACGATTTTTGAAATAATCGTTAATAAACAATATACTGAAATTTTAGGCATAAAATATGCTTTGTTTTCACCACCTAAACCAATTTTTCAAGAGGATGCAATCATGGGGATCAAGACCGGTTTTTTGAAGTACGCAGTAGTATTAGGAATGGCGTTTGCTGGCACTGCCAGCGCAAACTTTATTCCTTGTAACGATGGATCAACATATGATATTTCGGGCAAAGTCAACCCTAACGTGGGATGCGCAATTCTTGCGCCACTTGGCGTTCAAGGCGGTGGAAATGACAGTGTCAGCCCCCCATCATCAACTTACACCGTCAACTTAGAAAGTTTCTTTGGTTTCAGTAACTGGGCGTTCGATGGTAAGTATGACAACATATCATCAAGCGGAGGCACTGATAGTTCTACGTTTTTTAGTTTCACTGGCGGCCCGCAATCAGGCACCTTCAGCAAGGTTGGAAGTTGGAATCACACGGATGTGATGTTTGTGTTCAAAGATGGCAATGATACCAACTTGGTGGGCTATCTAATCGATATGCCAACTCTGGTGCTACCTGTCATCAGCGGTGGTTTCAATAATACCGGCAACTATGCATCTCCATACACTGAGCCTCCATTTAGTTTTTCTGGTAATGGCCCGCGCGATATCTCCCACATCAGCGTCTACTACCGTGATGGCGGCACCACACCTCCAACTGACATTAACGTCCCCGAACCTGCCAGCCTCGGTCTGCTCGGCTTGGGTCTTCTGGCATTGGGTGCGATGCGCCGTCGCAAGACCACCTGAGAAGGCAGCGGCATTTCCGCCGCTGTCAGGAAATTATAAAGTCCAACGGCGCCCGCAACGGTGCCGTTGTTGTTTGGGGCGATTTCCATTCGCCCGTAGCTTTGCCGCCGATCACACAATGCTCGAATCTGAAATGGACTCCATTCATCCTGGCGAACATCTGGCCGAGTATCTGGAGGAATATGGCCTGAGCCAGCAGCGGCTGGCCGAAGCCATTGGCGTTCCTCCGCGCCGGATCAGTGAAATCGTTCAAGGGCAACGCACGATTAACGCCGATACCGCCCTGCGCTTGGGCCGTTTTTTTGGCACCAGCGCACAATTCTGGCTGAATCTGCAAACGCACTACGATCTTCAGCAGGCGCGAATCGCCTTGGGCGAACGGTTGGAACGCGATATTGTTCCGCTGCAAGCCGCTTGAATTCAGCAGCATTCCCGCCGCTGTCAGGAAATTTTACAGTCCCACGGTTAAATGAAATTCATTATTGCGATTGAACCCGGAACTGACACCACCGCGTTTGGAGTCGTGGTTCCCGA
Source organism: Candidatus Contendobacter odensis Run_B_J11 (assembly GCF_000531125.1). Lineage (GTDB taxonomy): Bacteria > Pseudomonadota > Gammaproteobacteria > Competibacterales > Competibacteraceae > Contendibacter > Contendibacter odensensis. The sequence goes on from NZ_CBTK010000056.1 coordinate 1,412, forward strand.
TCTCCCCGGTTGCTTCTCGGCAGGGGACACCTTGGATGAGGCCGTGGACAACGCCCGCGAAGCCATTGACTTGCATTGCGAAACCATTATTGAAGACGGCGGCAGTCTTCCGACAGCCTCGTCGTTGTCCGTACATCAAACCAATCCTGAATTTGCAGGTTGGATTTGGGCCATCGTTGAGGTTCCGGTTGAGCGTTATTTTGGCCCAGCAGAAAAGATCAATATCACTCTCCCCCGTCTCCTGTTGGCCAAGATTGACGACTACACGCGCTCACGCGGAGTCAGTCGCTCAGGCTTTCTGGCCGAGGCGGCGCGGGCGGCGCTGCGGTAGCTCCTTTTGACAGTGAAGGAAATTAGGTCATGCGAACAAACATTGTTTTGGATGATGATTTGGTCACTGAAGCCTTGTCTCTGACGGGCGCAAAAACCAAAAGCGAATTAATTCGGTTGGCAATTGTGGAACTGATTCGCGTCCGAAAAAGAAAAAACCTGTTTGATCTGGCGGGCCAGATTGAATTCTATGACGATTTCGATCATAAAAAAGCCAGGGAATTGCGTGATGGTTCTGATTGACACCTCGGTATGGATTGCCGTTCTGCGGGATAAGAGCGGCGCTGAGGCCGTGCGCCTTCGACTATGGCTGGATGGCCGCGAGGCTGCTTTAGCTCGATTTACCCAATTGGAACTGCTGCAAGGGTGCCGCGATGAAAGGGAATGGCGGTTACTGTCTGATTATTTGGAATCTCAAATTTATGTTGAGGCCAGTGCTGCAACTTGGCCTATCGCCGCTCGACTCTTTTTTGATTTACGCCGTAAGGGACTGACAGTGCGCAGCACTATAGATTGCTGCATTGCCCAGCTTGCCATTGAGCATGATTTAATCCTGCTACACAACGACCGCGACTTTGAAGTGATAGCCACTTTTAGTACGTTGCAGCATCTGCGCTGGGAATCAAACGCGCTATCCCGTTTTTAGCGCTCTATCGTCCCAGCACCGGCGCCAGAAACCGCCCGGTATGGCTCTGCGGATGCGCCGCTACCTGCTCCGGTGTCCCCAAGGCCACCACCTCCCCTCCCCCGCCGCCGCCTTCCGGCCCCAGATCAACAATCCAGTCCGCCGTTTTGATCACGTCCAGATTATGCTCAATCACCACCATGGTATTGCCGCGATCCCGCAATTCATGCAGTACCTTCAATAACTGTTCAATGTCGTGAAAATGCAGGCCGGTAGTCGGCTCATCGAGAATATAAAGGGTCTGGCCGGTGTCGCGCTTGGACAGCTCTCGCGCCAGTTTCACTCGTTGCGCTTCGCCGCCGGAGAGCGTGGTCGCATTCTGACCCAGCCGAAGATAGGACAAGCCGACGTCGGTCAAAGTCTGGAGCTTGCGGGCAATGGCCGGCACCGCTTGATAAAACGCCAGCGCATCCTCGACCGTCATCTCCAACACCTCATGGATGTTGCGGCCCTTATAGCGAATATCCAGCGTTTCCCGGTTGTAACGCTGGCCCTTACAGACATCGCAAGGCACATAAATATCGGGCAGGAAGTGCATCGCCACCTGAATCACTCCATCGCCTTGGCAGACTTCACACCGTCCGCCCTTCACATTGAAGCTAAACCGTCCGGGCTGATAACCGCGCGCCCGCGATTCCGGCACCCCGGCAAACAACTCGCGAATCGGGGTAAACAGTCCGGTGTAGGTGGCCGGGTTGGAGCGTGGGGTGCGGCCAATCGGACTTTGGTCAATGTTGACCACCTTATCCAACTGCTCCAAGCCAATTAAATCCCGGCAAGGCGCGGGCGATTCATTGGCGTTATTCAAATCGCGGGCGGCATAGCGGTACAGCGTGTCGTTAATCAGGGTGGATTTGCCGGAACCGGAGACGCCGGTAATGCAGGTGAACAGCCCCAGTGGAATCTCTACCGTCAGATTTTTCAGATTATTACCGCTGGCTCCGATCATCCGCAGCTTCTTGTTCGGGTTCGGGGGAGTGCGCCGGGCCGGCAATTCAATCCGCCGCCGCCCGCTCAAATAGGCACCGGTCAAGGATTCGGGCTGAGTCACAATGTCCGCCGGCGTCCCTTGCGCCACGATCCGTCCGCCATGCACCCCCGCGCCCGGTCCCATATCCACCACATGGTCCGCAGTACGAATCGCCTCCTCGTCATGCTCGACCACGATCACGGTATTGCCGAGATCGCGCAACCGCAACAGGCTGGCCAGCAATCGTGCGTTATCGCGCTGGTGTAAACCGATGGACGGCTCATCCAGCACGTACAGAACTCCGACCAGGCCCGCGCCAATCTGCGACGCCAACCGAATGCGCTGCGCCTCGCCGCCCGACAAAGTATCGGCGCTGCGCTCCAGGCTCAGATAATCCAATCCGACATTGACCAGAAAATTCAACCGCTCGCCGATTTCCTTGACGATTTTGGCGGCGATTTCACCGCGCCGACCCGGCAGTGTTAATTCGGCGAAGAATTCACGGGCCACCCCGATGGGCCGGGCCACAACAGCGGGCAAACTCTGGCTGGCGATAAAGACATGGCGGGCGGAACGGTTCAACCGCGCCCCGTTGCAGGAGGGACACGGGCGGCTGCTCAGATATTTTGCCAATTCATCCCGCACCAGATTCGATTCGGTTTCCCGATAGCGGCGATCCATGTTGACGATCACGCCCTCAAAGGCATGGCGGCGCAGCGAGCGTTCGCCGCGACTGTTGGCATACTCAAACTCGATGGTTTCGTGACCGCTGCCGTGGAGAATGACCTTCCGAATCCGCTCCGGCAACTCCTGAAACGGGGTATCCACCTCGAAACCGTAATGCCGCGCCAAGGATTGAATGAGCTGGAAATAATAGAAATTATCGCGATCCCAACCGCGCACCGCGCCCCGCGCCAGACTCAGATGCGGATGCGCCACCACCCGCTCAGCATCAAAAAACTGCTTGACCCCCAAGCCATCACATTCCGGGCACGCGCCGGTCGGGTTGTTGAACGAGAACAGCCGTGGCTCCAGTTCGCTCAAGCTGTACCCGCACACCGGACAGGCGAAACCGGCGGCGAACAGCAACTCGGCCTGTTCCGGCTGATCCAGAAACGCCACCCGCGCCACGCCCTCGGCCAGCCGCAGCGCGGTCTCGAACGACTCCGCCAGCCGTAACCCGAGATCAGCGCGGACTTTGAAGCGGTCTACCACCACCTCAATCGTATGCTTGCGGCGCAAATCCAGCGGCGGCGGGCTGTCCAGCTCCACCACTTCGCCGTCAATTCGGGCGCGCACGAACCCTTGGGCGCGCAGCTCCTGCAACAGCTTGACGTGCTCGCCCTTACGTTCCTTGACCACCGGCGCCAGCAGCATCAACCGCTCGCCCTCCGGCAACGCCAGCACCTGATCCACCATTTGCCCCACGGTCTGCGCATCAAGATCAGTGTGATGATCCGGACAGCGCGGAATCCCGGCCCGCGCGTACAGCAACCGCAAGTAATCGTAAATCTCGGTAATGGTGCCGACCGTCGAACGTGGATTGTGCGAAGTGGATTTCTGCTCAATGGAAATGGCTGGCGACAAGCCTTCGATATGATCCACATCGGGCTTTTCCATCAGCGACAAAAATTGCCGGGCGTAGGCCGACAGCGATTCGACGTAGCGGCGCTGACCTTCGGCATAGAGGGTGTCGAAGGCTAGGGAGGATTTGCCGGAACCGGACAGGCCGGTGATGACGATCAACCGGTTGCGCGGCAGATCGAGATCGATATTTTGCAGGTTGTGGGTGCGTGCGCCGCGAATCTTGAGGGTGTCCATGCGTATTGCTCATCCCGCAGGGTTGAAATCGTCCAGTGTATTCCTGGCTTGTGGCACGGGCTTCCAGCCCGTGTTCAGTTCACGGGCTGGAAGCCCGTGCTACGCCGTTCTCAACCGTTCCAGCCGCTGCCAGGCTTCCAGCACACAGGCCACCGACCACGCTTGCGCCGGCGCTCCACGCGGCTGGTGCGGCGGCGCGCCGTCGAAAATCTCGCTGACCGTGCCCAAACCGGCATCCAGCAGATGATCGCGGATCGGCTCCAGCCAGGCTTGTGCTGCCGCTGCATCGCCATGCGCCCGATAGTCCGCCAGCGCGTAATGACCCAGCAGCCAGCCCCACACCGGGCCTTGGTGATAACTACCGTCCCGCTCCCGCACATCGCCCAGGTAATAAGGCCGAAATTCGGCGTGGCGCGGTGCCAGCGAGCGCAGACCGTAGGAAGTGAGCAGTTCCCGCCCGCAGACTCGAACCACCGCCTGCTGCGCAACCGGATCGAGCGGGCTGTGCGGCAGGCTCACCGCGAAAATCTGGTTCGGGCGGATGTGCGCATCGTCGCCGTCGGGGCCGTCCAGCACGTCATACAACCCCTCGCCATCGGGGCGGATGAAGCGCTGAAATCCATCGCCCACCTGCATCGCCAGATCGTCGTAGAAGGCCGGCGATAGGCTCAACTGCCGGGCGAAACCGGCGACCACCCGCAGCGCGTTGTACCAAAGTGCATTGATTTCCACCGGCTTGCCGACCCGTGGCGTCACCACCCAGTCACCGATCTTGGCATCCATCCAGGTCAGTTGCATTCCCGGTTCGCCGGCGCGCAGCAGCCCATCCCTGGAATCCATGCCGATGCCGTAGCGAGTTCCGGCCACATGCCAGGCAACGATTTCCTGCAACACCGGAAAGACCTCGGCCAGAGTTTTGCTATCGGCGCTGGTTTCCACATAGGCCCGCCATGCCTCGACATACCACAGCGCCGCATCCACCGTGTTGTAGGCCAGCGGTTCGTTAGCACTGGGAAACAGATTGGGCAACATCCCACGGTCAATGAAGCGGGCAAAGGTCAGCAAAATGCGGCGGGCGCTATCACTGCGGCCGGTGGCTAATGTCAGTCCGGGCAGCGCGATCATGGTGTCGCGGCCCCAATCGCCAAACCAGGGATAGCCAGCGATCACCGATTCGCCGTCCGGCAAATCCGGCAACGGACGGGCAAACAGAAAACTGTCCGCCGCCAGCAGCAGTTGCCGCACCCAGTCCGGCGCTCGGCGCAACTCCGGCACTTGCGCCTCAGCCTGGGTCAACAAGGCGATTTCCCGATTCAGGAATCGCCGTTGCGCCGCGTCCAAATCCAGATCGGCTACCTCCTGCACGCTGGCGACGATGCCGCTCCAGACCCCCGGTCGCAGCGTCAGCACCGCCTCGCCGATACAAAAATGATGGTCGCGGTGCGACAACCCGCGTTCGTGTTCCACCGGCAGATCGAAATGCTCGAACCATTCGGCATCGTCCACGATGATGCCGCCCTGTGCCCACAACCGCAGGGTAAAATCAGCCGTATGCACCCGCCGCACTGCTGAATCGGGCGCGTCTACCAAGGGTTGAAAATCGCTCATCCGGGTTCGGGCGTGATGGTCGCGACCGTTTACCAGCAACCGAACCCGCAGTTGCACATCATGGTCGGCGCTTGCCGCCGCCAGCCGCCAAGCGACATAGACGGTATTGGCGCCTGGCTCCAGCCAAATCCGCTGTTCCAACACCAGGTCGCCGACCGCGAAGCGCCAGACCGGCATCCGCCCTTCCAAGCGGAACGATTCAAGATGAACGTAACCCGGCGGATTAATCGCATGGTTGGCCCAGCGGTTGCTGAACAGCGCGATTTCACGGTCGCCGTCGACCAAGGTGGCGTCGGCCTTGGCGAACACCAGCCAGCGATCCAGCGGTGGATGCACCGGTGCGATCAGCAAGCCGTGATAGCAGCGGGTCAGGGTGCCGGCCACGGTGCCGGCGGCATAAGCACCTAACCCGTTCGCCAGCCACCATTCACGCCGCTCGGCCTGCGTCAGATCGCCACAAATCGCCCGACCGCAGCGGATGAAGTCCGGTAGTTCGCCACGCATCATAATCACCTGTCGGTTGGCCTGAATCCGGGGCATTTTGCCGCAATAGCGAACGCCCTGATAGCCAAGGATTACTCATTCCAGACGTAAGCGGTCGCCCGGCTTAATCCCGTGTCGCGCCGCTTCCCCGGCATTGATTTCCAGAATGTAGCGCACCGTCGCCGTGTCGCTGGCGTAGATCGGGCAGTCCGGCGTCGTACAAGGCGGCGCTCCCGCTTCGATTTGCAACAACCGGCCATCGGAGTCGAAATACAGCAAATCCAGCGGAATATAGGTGTTCTTCATCCAGAATGTCGCTGGTCCAGTGGGCTGTACGAACAACATTCCCTGATCGGGCGGCAGTGTCTGACGAAACATCAGGCCGTGTTGGCGTTGTTGCGGCGTTTGCGCCCTCTCGACTTGAAACGGGGTGGATCCCACGGCGATCTGAACCAAATCCGGGGTCAGCGCGAATCCGACCGTCAGCCCGGACAGCCACAAGGATAATGCGATAGCATTTCGGTAAGGTTTCATTGTGTGTCTCTCTGCTACCACTGGGTTAGGTCTGGTTCTTTTTCCAAACCAACGTGAAAGTTCTGATGAGTGCGCCCTACCACTCGGACTCTAATTTCCCTATAACTGACATTGTTCAGCTATTAAGAAAAAGTAACCATCCCCCGGCAGAGCCGGGGGCTTTCGTTCATGAGCCGCTCAAAGCGGCTAATCGGGGTCGCTAACGCGGCCCCTTTATGGGAACCACCTAAAGGTGGTGTATCAGTGATAAAAACTGATCGAGCGGTTGAGAATGTCATCTCTGGTCACTGCTTTACGCAGCCTGTATTTTTAGTATTCCCTATTACGAGAGATTCTTGATCTCAACTAGCAGATGACTTCACCTAAACTACTGATAGCGTACTCCTACGAGTACCCTGCTGTTACGGTGAGGATCTTCCTTAATTACGGACATCGGCAATACACCCAGCAGTGGCCCTGTGCGAGTACTCCCGGAACTGTCAAACTTCTACTGTCACCCCGGCAGAGCCGGGGGTTTACCTATTTGTAATTAACCAACCAACGGCAACTCCCTCGTTGCGATGGGTTTTCCAGATGCTTGATGGTATTCACCCAGTGGTGACCACGTCTCTAGCCTGTCCATTACACACATCTCTAACCGGTTGATTGAAAATGGAGTTCAGACGCCAACCGCAT
>NZ_CBTK010000057.1 GCF_000531125.1 Candidatus Contendobacter odensis Run_B_J11
TTTCCACATCCACCCCATGGGAGGAAGTTAGCCATTACAGGGAGGGGGCCTGAACGACTGCCACCCGAATTGCTATAGGCAGATTCACAGCCAGAAGTTAGAAGTGGTGAAACCGGCTCCAGTGAAAGGGGGCTTAGATGAGGCTTGAGCCGTATGAAGGGAAACTTTCAAGTACGGTTCTTAGGGGAGGGAGTGGCAGAAATGCCGCTTCCTTACCCGACATCTTCTTGCTCATCATGGCTCCATCTTCTCAGAGTAAGGAGCCTCCTTAAAACCCGGGGCGATTCAGCCCCCCCGATAGAATCAACTAATGTGAGCAGAAAACGGCCGATAATTGCGAGCGGCTACACGTAGGCTTTCAGGTCTGTCCATCAGGATTCTCCTCATCGTGTGCTTTGGCGGCTCACGGTGGAGAGTCTCCTGGCGGACTCCCGGAACCGTCAAACTGCTACTGTCACCCCGGCAGAGCCGGGGGTTTACCCAGTGTAATATATTACATTATACGTAATTTACGTGGTAAATCGGTGTTCCCTTGCATTAGATTCTTTCTCGGTGACCCGCTATAAGGGTTTCCGGTGGTAAGGGTGTTAAGGAAACGCTCCTTGCCTTAACACTGAGATATTTAATTGATAGACTGAAAACCCGATTTCAACGGAAAAAAGGTCATTATGAACGCAGTCATCTATTCCCGAGTCTCCACCGAAGAGCAGGCGGAATCCGGCGCCGGGTTGAAGGCGCAACTCGATGCGTGCGTCGCGTTCGCCGCTCAGCAGGGGTGGACCGTGACCGGGCACTACACCGAGGAAGGGATTTCGGGAACCGCCGACCTAGAGAAGCGCATCGGGTTAATGGCGGCGGTGGAAGCGCTGGCTAAAGGTGATGTGCTGGTGGTGGCGAAACGGGATCGCTTGGGCCGGGATGTGGTGCTGGTGAAAATGATTGAACGGTTGGTGTCCAAGCGCAAGGCGTCAATCCAGGCCTTGAATGGGGCGGTCGGCGAGAGTCCCGAAGCTCAGTTCATGAACGGGATTCTGGATCTGAGTGCAGCCTATGAGGTGGCGTTGATTCGGGCCCGCACCAAAGCCGCGTTAGCCGCCAAAAAGGCGCGAGGGGAACGGATGGGGAAACTGCCGTTTGGGTTCACCACCCAAGACGGGGTGCATCTGGTGCAGTGTCCGCAGGAGCAGGCGATTTTGCACCGCTTCGCTATCCTGCGCCGGGCGGGTGCATCGCTGCGCATCATCGCTCACACCCTGAACCAGGAAGGACTCTTCAACCGTCAAGGAAATCCGTGGAATCATGTCCTGTTGCATGGGATCGGTCAGACCTTGGATCAGCGGTTGGCCGATTCAGGAAACCTCGGCGCCCAACCCAACCCGGGGTCACCTCACGAACCCTCGAAGAACCAAGTTTTTGACGGCAATCATGGTCGAATTGGGGCTGAATGAACACAAATCGAGCTACTCCAAGCATCGTAAACTGCGCCGAAAAAATCTGGGGTTTGGGCTTACATCCCCTTTAACTACTCAACCAGCGGCCAGAACCAAAAATAGCAGAGTCCAGCAGATTCGTCCTGTTAGAGCAGCGCCAATGAAAAAGCCTTCACCTTAGCGAAGGCTTTTTCATTTCAATGGCCCGTGTTAATCGCGGACCATTAGAGGGAGCGACAATCAAGCCGACTGCGTGGCCGCATTACCTTCCGTAACATCATCTTCCTGAGAGGCTTCAATCTCTTCCTCAGGTACTGCAACAGTAATTCGCATTCCGTAGAAACTGCGATATACGAATACCAGATTAATCACCAGGAACAAAGCCGCCATTGTCAGAGCCATGGTTTGATGGCCTTGCGTTTTAAGGCCAACTGCCATTTCAACGGCGAGCAGACCAAACAGGGTAGTGAACTTGATGATCGGATTCATTGCCACCGAGCAGGTGTCCTTAAATGGGTCGCCGACGGTATCGCCGACCACGGCAGCAGCATGCAGGTCAGTGCCCTTGGCCCGCAGTTCGGTTTCGACAATTTTCTTGGCGTTGTCCCATGCGCCGCCGGCATTGGCCATGAATACCGCTTGATACAGCCCGATGATAGCCAGCGAGATTAGGTAGCCGATAAAGAAAAACGGCTCAATGAATGCGCAAGCCAGAGTGCCAAAAAACACGGCGAGAAAGATGTTGAATGTACCTTTCTGCGCATAAACCGTGCAGATTTCAACCACCTTTTTACTGTCACGAGCTGACGCCTTGGTTACGCCATCCAGTTTTATGTTGGCCTTGATGAATTCCACCGCCCGATAGGCGCCGGTTGACACCGCTTGGGTACTGGCGCCGGAAAACCAGAAGATAGTTGCGCCACCGGAAATAAGGCCCAGCAAGAAGGGTGGATGCAGCAAGGAAAGTTTATCCAGGTTCTCGGTCAGACCACTGGTCAACAGCATGACGATAGAAAACACCATAGTAGCGGCACCGACAACCGCCGTGCCGATCAACACCGGTTTGGCAGTGGCCTTGAAGGTGTTACCAGCTCCATCGTTCTCTTCCAGCAGATCCTTGGCGACATCGAAGTCGGGATTAAAACCGAAATCGCGCTGAATTTCAGCTTCAATTCCGGGAATCTGCTCGATAGTGGACAGTTCATACACCGACTGCGCGTTGTCGGTCACCGGGCCATAGCTATCCACAGCGATAGTCACTGGACCCATACCGAGGAAGCCGAAAGCCACCAAACCGAAGGAGAACACCGCTGCCATGATGATGGCCTTGGTCGGGTCGGGGTTGATTACGGCGGCCAGGTCGTACTGCGACACAATATAAGCGCCGGACATCAGGCTCACGATGACCACGCCCATCCAGAACGCCGAAAAGTTACCGGCGGTCAATCCGGCCAGGATATTCAGACTGGCGCCACCTTCACGGGAAGCGGTCACCACTTCACGGACATGCGCAGAACTGGTAGAGGTAAACACTTTCACCACTTCGGGAATGATCGCACCAGCCAGGGTGCCGAAGGTAATGATCAGCGACAGTTGCCACCACAGGTTGGCGTAGACTTTGCCAGCGATGGCAATGTTGCCGATCAGCAGATAAGACACGATAAAGGTCAGAAGCAGCGAAACTACCGAGGTGATCCACACCAGCGAGGTCAACGGCGCTTCAAAGTTAAAGCGGGCCTGATCGCCATACAGGCGCTGAGCCATGACTTCGTTACCGAGATAGGAGATCCCGGAGGCCACGATCATCATCACCCGCATCACGAAAATCCACACCAGTAACTGTACCTGTACGGCGGCTTCGGGCACGGCCAGCATGATGAAGCTGATCAGCGCCACGCCAGTGACTCCGTAGGTTTCAAAGCCGTCGGCAGTGGGCCCCACCGAATCGCCGGCGTTATCGCCGGTACAATCGGCAATTACGCCAGGGTTACGGGCGTCGTCTTCTTTAATCCCAAACACGATCTTCATCAGATCCGAGCCGATGTCGGCGATCTTGGTGAAAATGCCGCCGGCAATCCGCAGGGCGGCGGCGCCGAGCGATTCACCGATAGCAAAGCCAATGAAGCATTTGCCCGCCAATGCTGGCGATACGAACAGCAGAATGCTCAGCATGATCAGAAGTTCGGTCGAGATCAGCAGCATCCCGATAGAGATACCCGACTTCATCGGGATCGCATAAATCGAGAAGGCTTTGCCCTCCAGCGAGGCGAACGCGGTGCGGCTGTTGGCCAACGTATTGATGCGGATACCGAACCAGGCCACCCCAAAGGAACCAGCGATGCCAACCATCGAGAAGGCCAGGATCAATAGCACCTCAGACAGGTTCAACTGCTGAACCCCGCCAAAGTAGGCAACGATGATCATTGCGATGAAGGCTTCCAGAATCAGCAAGAATTTGCCCTGCGTGATCATGTAGGTTTTGCAGGTTTCGTAAATCAATTCGCTGACTTCAGCCATTGACCGATGCACCGGCAATCGGCGAATTTGGCCGTAGATGACTGCACCGAAGACCAGGCCACCGATACAAACAATCAGTCCGTAGGAGAGCAGAGTCGAACCCGATATGCCGCCGAGAAACTGGGCCAGCGATACATCGTTGAGATTAGGCAATACCAGATTGGCTTCGCTGACGTGGGTCGTTCCGGCGAATGCCGGCAATGCGATCAATCCGAACGCGAGGAGCAGCATCAACAGAAGTCGGTGTGCCATGTCACGCCCTATGGGTAAGATGGCAAAGTTTGCGGATGTCATAAATCTTCCTCTGAAGGCAACCTGAGCGGTAAAGTCATCATAAGGGCGGATATCGACCGCCACCGCCCAGAACAGGACGGCGTGAGGAACCTAGCAAAAAACGCGCCTAATAAGAAAAATTTATAATCTGTTGTTAATGATAGTTTTTTATCGGAAGGAGACACCGAAAGGTAGCGGATGTCACAGTATGACCGTGGCGATTGTCGCCAACGGTACAAGGCACCTCCAGGATTTTGCTTGAGTGGTGGCAACGTGGCATGGGTATAGAAGCCGATGCAAAAAGCCACTTGGAAGCGCTGCGTCATTTCCACAGGATGGTTTTTATGCCATCATTTTTGTGACAACAGGCTGGTAAACTAATCAGTTCCGAAAGTACCTTCCCGCCGCAGTCCTGCGCTGAACTCCTCAGCGGGCACGGGTCGCCCAAAGAAGTAACCCTGAGCCAAATCGCAGCCCTGATCCAGCAAGATGCGACGCTGTTCATCGGTTTCCACCCCTTCGGCGACTACTTTGAGTCCCAGGCTGTGGCCAAGAGCCACGATAGTCGCGGCTAGAATGCGGTCGTCAGAGTCGGTCACCAGGTCACGCACAAAGCTCTGGTCGATTTTCAAGGCGGTGAGCGGTAGGCGCTTGAGGTAGCTTAGGCTGGAATAGCCAGTACCAAAGTCGTCAATCGCCAGTCCCACCCCCAGCCGTTCCAGCGCCAGCAAGGTTTCGACAGTCTGGGGTCCAGCTTCGAGCAGGCTGGATTCGGTCAGTTCCAATTCCAGCGTTTGCGGTGGAAGATTATGAGCCGTCAGCAGACCTTGAATCCGCACCACCAGTCCCGCATCGCGGAAATGGCGGGCCGCCAAGTTGACCGCTATGGTCAGCGGCAGTAGTCGTACACTGCGCCAAGCGGCGAGTTGTCGACAGACTTCTTCGAGCATCCAGTCGCCCAATTCAACGATCAAATCGCTCGCTTCGGCCAGTGGAATGAAGCGCCCCGGCGGGATCAGGCCATGGTCGGGATGCAGCCAACGTACCAAGGCTTCAGCTCCGACCACCTGGCTGTCGCTCAATCGTATTTTAAGCTGGTAGTAGGCGCGTAATTGGCCGGCGGCGATGGCCTTGCGCAATTCCGATTCCAGCACCAGCCGCTCAAAAGTGGCAACGTTCATTTCACTGGCGTAGAACGACCGGGTGTTGCGCCCGTCCTGCTTGGCCTGATACAGAGCGGCGTCAGCATTTTTCAGTAGATCATTGACGTTCTGGCCGTCGTGGGGGTAGAGCGCGATACCAACGGAGACGGTTACTCGCAGGTGATGACCGGCCAGCGGGAACGGCTGACGAAATGCCATCAACACCTTATCCGCGACCTGTAATGCACCCTCCTGATTCGTGTCGGGTAGCAGCAGTACAAATTCATCGCCGCCCAACCGGCAGACGGTATCGGTCTCCCGGGTTTGCTCTTGGAGCCGCGCCGCGACCTGGATCAGCAGGGCATCGCCCTCAGCATGGCCGAGCGAGTCATTGACATCCTTGAAGCGATCGAGATCGAGGAACAGCACCGCTAGCCCGGTGCGTTGCCGGGCCGCCATAGCCAATGCCAGCTCCGCCCGCTGGGCCAGCAACATCCGGTTCGGCAGATTGGTGAGAGCATCGTAGTAGGCCAAATGCTCGATGCGCTGTTCAGTACGCTGGCGCTCGGTGATAAATCGTGCCTGCTGGACATTTTGGTACGCCAAGGTAGACAACTGTTTAGCCAAGGCAAACAGCGCTTGAGCCACCCGCTCGAATTGTTCCCTGGGCATGGTCGGCACCTCATTAAATGCCGCCAGGAAATCTTTTTCATCTATGCCGATCTCGCGGGCGTATTCCAGCATCTTTTTGTCGTCTTGCGTTTGATCGCGCACTTGCCCGATCAACCAGTTAGCGATGTGTCGGCCACCTACGGTGATACTGGCACCCGCATCCCACAGACCACCGCTGAGGCAAGGCTGGACGGTGGGGCCTGCCGGGTTATTGCGTCCGATGATGGCATCAGACTGGTAGCAATTCTTGAGACCTTTGGCCGTACAGCGAATCAAGCTGTCGCAGAGCCGGCGAAAGTTACTGGGGCGGGTGATAGGAACGCCATCAGTATGAGTGATGATGGAAGCCACGCCGGTGGCTTGGGCAAACAGGTCTTGGAGGGTCTGGATGTCTTCAAGGTTAAATAACTCCGCAAACTCGATACCGTCCCCTTCATCCAGAGGGCGAGTCAACGCAATAATCCGGCTGGCGAGTTCCTCTTCCATCCGCTTACGTTCGGTAATATCGCGGCCGGTGCCGCGATAGCCGACAAAATGCCCAGTTTCATTGAACAGTGGCTGTCCGTTGACATTAATCCAGTGTTCCCCACTGGGGTCGGTGTAGCAGTATTCAAAATCCCGAAACGGCTGGTGAGCCTCCAGCACCGCACGATGCACCGCCCATTGTTCAGATCTCAGGCTGGTGGACAGTTCCCAGCGAGTTTTACCCAACATCTCAGCGAAAATGAGATGGGCCTGCGCCAGCCCACTGGAAAAGGAAGTAAATCGAAACTGCTCGTCCTGCTCCCAGAACCAGTCCGAGGCCATGGTTGAGAGATCGCGGAAGCGCGTTTCGCTGGTGACCAATGCCTGTTCGCGTTCGCGGATGGCGAGCGACATGCGCTGAAGATCATTCGCCAGATCAGTGAATTCGGCAATGTGGGATGGCGGACATGACCGGTCATAGTCACCGTGGGCAACGGCGTGAGCCAGATCGGTATAGCGGTCGAAGCGCCGCGAGAAATCGCGGGCCAGTGTCCATCCCGCAGCTATTGCCAGCAGCAGCGCGATCCCGGCGCCGACAGCCATAACCCACAGGGTGATGACAATTTGCTGTAAGGCTTGGCGACGCGGTTGGGTAACCAGCACGATCCATCCGGTCTGCGGAACCTCAACGGTGGTTCCAATGACCGCCTCATTGCCAAATTCGAAGTTGTGGATCGCAAAGTGTCCGCGCAGGGCATCGCTGACAATAGGCAAATAGCTCAGGTTGAGTTGCTGACCACTCAGGGCTTGTCGCGAGTCGGCAACAATTTGTCCGTGGTGGTCGAGGAGGGTGAGTCGCCCTGACTCACCGGGCAAGCGGTCGATGAAGGCCGATAACGGCTCGATGGCGATCTCGCCGATGATCACTTGTTCCATCACCGGAACCGCCAATGCCACCGCCAGTCGTCCGGTTACCGCCGACAGAAAGGTTTCCGACCAGATTGCGGTGTGGTGCGCCCGCGCCTGGCGCAGAAAATCGCGTTGGGACAAATCCAGTCCGATCAAATCCTCGCGCCGACCCCGCTGGGATTCGGGCAGGCCGACCGAATGCACCGAATCGGCGGCATCCACCAGGTAGATCGCCTCGAACGAGGCCCCAGTACTGACGTGCGCATCCAGCAGTCCGAACCAGTAGGGCGTGGGTCGGTAGCCCAGGCCACGCACTAGGTCCGCAACCGCACCCAGTTGACGCTGAGCGCCGGTCAGGTAGGTTTCTACCTGACCGGCTACGGCGCGGGCTAATACCTGGTGGCGGTGTTCGATATCGGTGCGAAGCTGCGGCGCCAGCACCAGCCACACCAGCCCGGCGACGGCAATCAGCGGTAGCGCCGCCACCAGCACAAACCGCAGTGCCAGCCAGCGTCGCAGAGGCCAGGTTCGCGCTACTACCTTACTCAACCACAATGAACTGCCCTCCCCGTACCGTGGTGATCAAGGTCTCACGCTTGGCATCGCCGAACTCATTGAAGATCACCGGATTCTGGACCCCCGCAAAGCGGCGCATGGCTAACACTGTTTGCTTGAGATCCTGTCCAGGGGATTGCTTGGCGAGAGCGTCCAGCACCACATTGGCGGCGTCGAACGCGGCAGTGCCGCCAAAGCCCGGTATCTGCCCGAAGCGATCCCGATAGGACTGATGAAACGCCTGATAGCTCGGCGCAGTGTTGTTGCGGTCGAACAGTTGCGCTGCGGTGACTCCTTCCACCGCCTGACCACCCAGCTCTACCAAGCGCTCGGTTGCACCCCATTCGGACACTGCAATAGGTAACCGGCTGTCGAGCTTGCGGATTTGTTGGCACAACAGCGCTGCATCCACCGAGTTAGCGATTATCACCACGCCGTCTATCGGATCGGCTAGCAGATCGCGGGCTATCGGCAAAAACAGAGTGTCGCTACCCGATTCAAAGCTCAGGACTTTAACCATCTCGCCGCTGTTTTGGGTAAAAGCAGTGCGGAAATCGCCGAGCCAACTTTCAGTGTAAGCCTTATTGCCCAAATCGTAGACCACTGCCACTCGTTGCAAATGTTGCACGTTCCGCTGATAAAGCGCGCTTTTAGCGGCGATGGCCCGGGTTGCCGAGGTCAAGCGGAAGAAGTAGTCATCCTGGTCGGTCAAATCATTGGTGGTGACGGTGGGACTCATGATGATGATTTTGGCGTCGTTAGCGACCGGAGCCATACGGAGGGCCATAGCGCTGGTCATCGGCCCGACGATGGCAACGACTCCCTGAGCGATGAGTTCGCGGGTCATCCGTTCAGCAACCTCTGGTTTCTGCTCGTCATCTCGGATGATCAGTTCCACCGGGCGCCCGGCTACGCCACCGGCCTGATTGCGCAACTCGATAGCGAGTTGCGCGCCATTGCGTCCGGCAATGCCGAGATCGGCCACCCGCCCCGATAGGCCACCCACGAAGCCGATTCGGATAGGTTTTGGCGGCGCACAACTGATGCTCAGTGTACTGAGAACCACGCCCAGCCCTGCGGCGATGATCAGATTCCAGCGATTGAAAAAAGGGGTACCCCTCATGGTCTCAACTCCTGAGTTGGGAATATCCATTCGGAACTCACTCAACGGATCATATCCAGGCAATAGCGCAAACTGAGTTGCGCCGCCCAGGTAGAGGACGGAGGCAAACGCAATGTGGGTGCCGAAAGTTACGGAGCGGTCGCGCCAAGCCCCTGCATCGGGGCCGATCATCGGAATGCCGCTATGCAACACCTTTTTGCTTCAAAAAAGGCGCGTATTGTCGGTCGACTTGTTGGATGTGCTGCGTCAGCCAAGCTCTCATTTCAGTGATCAGCTCCATGGCCAGAACCGTGTGACCCTCATTCAAGCGATTCTTCAAGCGCAAGATTTTGTCCACGAAATGGCCGTGCAGTTTCTTGTGTTGTTCATACGTCGGATAACCGCTTTCGGATAGGAGGCGCTCTTCGGCGGCAAAATGCAGTCGCGCGTAGCCCAGCGCGTTATCCAATGTTTGATCGATGACCTGGCTGCCTTTTCCTTGCAGCATGGCCTCGTGCAATTCGTTGATGAGCCGGATCCAGTGTTTATGCTGAAAATCCATGCTCTGGATGTCAATGGTTAGTGATTCGTTCCAGACCAACAAAGCCATGGTTTTTTGCTCCTCTTTGGTCGCAGGCCGCGAAATGTGGGTAGGTGTCCGGTTTCGGACGATCAGCGGGTCTTCAATTGGCCTTGCCCGCGCCCTTGAACAGAAACACCCGCAGCGATCTCACTATTACTGCTACTGCGATCATCCCGGTGAAAATGTACAGCTCGGTGCGCGGTGTGTTGCCGCTGGGTCTCGATTAGCCGATCCAGGCGGTCTCGGCGTTCGGGTGGCCTTGGGCGACCGAGGGCGGTTTTTCCGACTTTATCAGGCTCTAACGTGGCTTGTTCAACAACGCCGCTCCACCCAAATCGCCTAATCTTGCTTGGGCCACATCGGTCCACAAGGTACCCGGTCCAGCATGCAGGATCGTGACCCGCAACTCCGGGTTCAAATTGTGGGCGAACTCCCACAGGGTAAACGCTACCGAATCACCAAATGCCGCTGCCTTGAGTTCAAATCCTTTAGCTTTTTCACCTTCCACCCAGGTTATGGTGGTGGCTTGCGCTTGGCCGAGGGTACGAGTCTTGTCGGCGCGAACCCGAGCGGTCTGTTTCTCAATATCCGCCGCTTGCCGTAACGCCTCCGCTTGGAGCTGAGCCACCTGTTTGTCCTGATCCGCCAGAATTTCCGCTTTAAGCTTCTCGGTTTCCTGGGCCACCTGCCGCTGCCGTTGCTCCACCAATCCCAGTTCGGTATTAAGCTCTGCCTGCTTGCGGGCGGTGTTCTGCTTTTCCTTGTTGGTCAAATCCTGCTCGACGGCAATGCTGGACTGTTGAATCGGGTCGAGAATCTGCATCGGTACATTGACATGACGAATCAGGGCGTCGTGGACAATGATGCGTTTTTCCTGAATGGTCTTGGCCAGGGTCTCGGTTAAATCAGTCTGAAACTTCTCGCGGCCTTCGCCGACAATAAAGTCCTTGGCGCGATACGCTGATCCTTTCAGCCGCGATACCGACAGGATTTGCGGCATGATGATCTTGTCCACCACCGCCGGCAGATCGCCGTAACTTTGATAAATCCAGGCGATGTGTTCCGGCAGGAATTCAAACTCCACCGTCATGTCGAGACTGATCTCAAAACCATCGCGGGACGGAAATTCAACAAACTGATTCAAACTCAGCACGTTACTGAAATCCGCCGGTGGCACCGGCTTCGGCAACGCAACCGGTGCCACCGGCGTAACCGATTTGCCAGGAGCTGCTTTGCGCAGACTATTCAAACTGCTGCTTGCTGGACTGGAAGAATCGGGCGTTGGCTCTTGTACCCGTTGTTGCGCCAGATAATCCAGCCGTTTTTCCTTCTGATCGGCCAGCGCTCGCTTCTGCAAACCTTCCATCGCCACATTCTGTGACGCCATTTGCGCCTTGGTAATCACTTCACCGCCGGTTTTGCCCAGCAGCGACACTTGATTGACCCCGATTTCCAGCAGGTCCACTTGCAGTTCCTTGGGATTCACGTAATACAGACCCGGTTGCAGAATGTCCTGCCGCACTCCTTTTTCACCGCGACCGGCGAAGGCATCGGCGGTGGTCTGCCGACCGGACAAGCTGGTCACGACGCCGACGTATCCCACTGGAATGCTGACTGCATCCACAATATCAATTTGATAACCATAGGGATTCATCCGATGTTTGCCGGGCCCCAACACCTGCCGCCAGATCCCTTTCTGACCGGGTTCGGCTAAAAACTCGCTGGGTGGCAATTCCGCGCCGACCTTGGAAGTGACCACCCCCACTTGGCCGGGAGGAATCACCATCAGCGGCATGATTTTGTATTCATACAGCCAGGGATTGCGAAAATGCCGACCTTCGCCGAGCGGTTGTTCCTGAATTCCCTTCTGGCCCGGCTGGGCAAGAATCTGGCCGGGCGGCAGTGCATCGCCGCTCTTGGCGGTGATCATCGCCATGTAACCCGGCTCCACATAAAACCGGCAGAATCCCCACTGCCAGATGACCCAGCCCACCGCCAGCGCCGCGAGCGCACCTGCTGCAAACCTCAGTTTGCTCATGGCTTGGCCTCTTTTGACCAATAGGGTTGAAACAAGCCGCCGAAACTGTCCGGGGTATCGCTACCGAGCAGCGAGACGATGCGCGGCCCCATCTTCTGATAGAAGGCGTACCGCGCCAGATTCATCCCGGTTTTGAAAGCGCGCACCTGGGAGGCGATCACCTCGGCCTGCGCCTGATTGTTCAGCGCAATCACATCCCGATCCGCTTGCGCTTTAGCCAGGATCGCCTCGGCCTGAGCGGCAGCGGCCTGATTTTCCAATTTGGCGACCTCCAGTTCGCGGTTAGCGGCGGTGATCTGCACCGCCAATTCCTGTTCCGCCCGGATCACCGCCTGGATACGACGGGTTTCCGCCGCTACCTTTTCCTGATTCTGTTGCGCCAGCATCTCCTGCCGGGTCAATTCCGCCAATGATCGGGCCTGTTCGATCTGCTGTTCGTATTTGCGGGCGTTCTGCACGCTCACCTCGCGGTCGCGGACAACGCTGGAAATAGCGTCTGGGGTGGCGATATTACGGATTAACACCGATTTAATCGCTATCCCCCAAGGGCGCGCCTTGCCGCGCAGATGCTGTTCCAGGTTGTCCTGAAATTTTTGCCGGGTTTCGCCGACGATGAAGTTGATCGCCGGATGTTTGCTGCCTTCGATCCGGCTGAATCCCCGCGCCCGGGGCAAAATCAGCTTCTTTAGTACATCCTCCATGTCGCCGACCTGATGCGTCATCAGCGCCGCCTGATCACGTTCGATGCTGAATTCAATCGTACCCTCAATGCTGACGTTAAAGCCGTCCAAGGTCAGAAAACTGATGGCGTCCTCGCCACCCAGCACAAAGCGCTGACTTTGCAGCGTGACCTCGATCACGTTATAGACATAGGGATTCAGGTAGTAGACGCCGGGATCGAGCGTCTGAGGAACCACGCCCTTCATCCCCTCGCCCACCAGATAAGTGTTGCGGGCCTGCGGCGGCAGATCGCTGTTCAGCACGTCTTGACCGACCAGTGAGGTAACAACGCCCACTGCACCGGGACGAATAGCAAGCGCGTTGAACAGTTCAACCCGGCAGGCGTAAGGATTGATGCGATATTTACCGGGGCGCAGTACGGCGGAAAGAATACCTTTCGCGTGGTTCGGACCGGCCTGGTTGCAATCGCCCTCCGCGATAATCTGGCCCGGCGGCGGTTCCTTACCGTAGAGCCGGGTCAGCACCCCCAGCTTGCCGGCGGGAATATCAGTGATCTTTGCGATCTTCCAGCCCCAGGCGTAGGGATTGCGGAAATGGCGTCCCTCCGCCAGCACCTCGAACTGAATGCCTTTTTGTTCCGGTTCTATGGCAATAATCGCGCCTGCGGGCAGGTCGTCACCGGTCTTGTGAATCAGCACTGCAATTTCACCGGATTCCGGTTCAATCCGGCAAAACCACCACACGAACAGCATCACGCTTAGCAACAGGCCAAGACCAAGACCAAAACCGGCCAGTCGTGCCAGGCGACTGAACCCCGACCGCAGAATCGAAATCGGGTTTGTGCGTCGGGTTTCCATGGTTCACTCTGGGTTTCATTGGGTGTGTGGCAGGGTTTATGAAATTTCTCAAGTTCCTGACCATAATCTCTATGAAACTATAGCACCGTCATTGCTATTGCTGATCCCAGCGCGAAGCTGCCGTCTGCTGAAACCATGGTGCCCAGGAACAGATCGAGCTTTTGGCACGACTGCATGAGCCGCCCAGCGAAACTCCCGATCAGAACCACGGGTTGGAACCTCATCTATCACTCAAAAACCACTGCTCTAAACTTTCTCTTCAAGGAAACCACCGGGGGGCCGATAACCTAATCAAGGCCACCCGGCCACCACTCTCGATCCGACTTCCTCAGGTCGGCCTCGCCCACGGATTCCTGGAAAGGAGCGTGTGATGTACTTGGAAGCCCTGATGCTGATACTGAATACGATCCTGTTGGCGGGGTTGTTGTGGCGGGTGCAGTACTTTAAGACCCTGGCACTCTACGATCCTCTGACGGGATTACCCAATCGCCGCTTGTTCGAGGATCGACTGGAGCAGGCGATCAAGCAGGCGCGCCGTCACCACAATCTGGCAGCGGTACTGTTTCTGGATTTGGATCACTTCAAGCAGATTAATGACACCCAAGGGCACCCGGTAGGCGATCAACTGCTGTGCGCCGTCGCCCAGCGGCTGCGCGGATGTGTCCGCGAAGTAGATACGGTCGCACGGCGGGGAGGCGATGAGTTTATCGTGCTATTGACCGATCTGGCCGATCCCCAAGCGGCGGCACGGGTAGCCCAGAAAATTATCACGGCGCTCCACGAGCCTTTTCTGATCGCAGCGTGTCCGTTGCAGATCAGCGCCAGCTTGGGCATCAGCCTCTGCACTCAGGAAAAAGTGCCCAGTCAACAATCCATCGCCAACGCCGATCACGCCCTGTATGAAGCGAAGCAACAGGGCCGAGGGCACTACCGATTCTTCGCGCCAGCGGGAATCCCCAAGATGGCAGCGGCAGGGGCGTAACCTGCACCCTCTCACGCAACCTCCGTTCGATAACCGCTGTGAGAGGCTCAGTGGTCCCTATCGCGATACCCGATGGCTATTGATCAGGCACCGAAGCCGAGCTGAACCTCGTGGAGACCGACCGCCGTTGCCACTGCTGCCACCCCTGAAGCAATCGTTGTCTGGTGGTAGCGCCCACTCCGGTAATACCGCATTTTTTCATCACCGATTTGATCCAGACAGGTAATCGCCAGCCGAGGATGAACCGTCAGCGCTGGCGACAGGGCGGCGTCGGCTAGATCGGCAGCGATGGCCCGCTGTAGCAAATCCAAATCCAGCCAGGCGAAGCGCAACGATCCCTGGTAGGCGTTGGGGAGATTGGTGGGATCACTGACGCCGGGATAGGGTTTATCCGGCAGTTCGTGCAGCAGCGGCCCCGCACCGTGGCGGGTGAGATAGGCCCGCGTCACATAGGTGACCTCGATCCATTCCAGACCCCACTCACCGGCCAAGGTGAGAACATTACGGAGGCCGGTATGGGAGCGAGTGACATACGGGAAGCACCCGCGTTCCTGGTCCAGCAGTAATCCCTGAGCGCCCTCGAACAGGAGGCTCCGGCCCGATATCGCCGCCTTTGCGTCCATCACGGTCACGCTGTCCAGAAAGCGGCGCCCATCGGCGACGAAATGCTTCAGGATGGCGTCTGACTGCAACAGCGTCCTGTTTTGGGCAGCAGCGGCCTCGAACCCCAGCCGCGCCAGTCGGGCCGGCGCGTAGCAGCGGCGAATCGCCTCCAGCCGCAGGGTCAGCGCCGCCGCATCGGCCAAATCCCCGACGGTCAGGGCGTAATCGGATATCAGGTTACGTTCGAGGGTCTCTCCGAAGCCAAGGCCGCAACTGCCATGCCGGGCAGCACCCCGTTCCTGTTCGATGATCTGATTGATCATCATGTCGTAAGGGGTCGTCACCGGGCTGTCCGGATCGACGTAGACCACCGGCCGGACGCCCTGAGCTGCCAGCACTTCCCACTCCTTCAGGAACAGCAACGGGTGGGACACGAAAAACCGCGACAGGAAGGTTGCAGCGCCGGCGAACGTCCCACTACCGATATGGCTAAAGACGTGACGCCGACCCTCTGGGGTCACCACGGTGTGACCGGCCTGCGCCCCGCCATTGAATCGCACCACTATCCCGTCGCAACCCACCGCAGCGGCATAGGCGGCGGTCATCCGGCCCTTGCCCTCATCGCCGAACTGAGCGCCGATCACGACTTGGGCGCTCGAGTTCTGAGGCATGATCAAGCTCCTCACAGCCTTAGAACCGCACCACGCCGACATTTCGGGTAGGAGCAGGTTGCAATGCCCCCACCGCCCGGCGCACCACTACGGCAGTTTTCCCCGACCAACTTTTGATCACCCGATCCCGGTCGCGGCCCTCGTTCACTTCAATAGTGGATACGATTACTTCAGCCAGTTTGCGGTGATCGGACAGGCTGATCACCCGTTGTCCCAGCAGATCGGTCCAGCGGTTCCGCACCCCATGCGGGTCATGGCGGGCGTGTGAGCCTTCCTCGACGATGACGTGAAAGATATGGTATTGGCGACTGACCAGGGTCAGCAATTCGCGGGAATCGAAATCCCGTGCCACCCGGTCGCCGAGAAAGCGGGCGATGGCCGCTGCTGGCAAATCGGCGGGCGGCTCCTCGTCGCCCACCGTGAACAGGTAACCCTTCTGGCCGCGTTTTTCAAAGCAATCAATCGAGGTGTGCAGCGCCGCGAAGTACCACGGCAGGGTGTAGGACTCACAGGCGTTGCCACCGCCGCCCTTTTCCAGCCACAGTTTTTCGAGCTGGCGGGCGATGCGAATATCGGCTTCAAACTGGGTCACCTGGAGCGGCGCCCGGTCGTACAACACGTCACCGATGCCTGCGATCAGAATATGCGGGTCAGACACCGGCTGGCGAGCCAGAATCTCCTCCACCATCGTGCCGAGACCCTGCCGGGCCAGGGTATCGGCGATCATCCCCATCGATCCAGTCACATCCAACCCGACGATGATCGCAGTCGATGCCGGATTCAGTGCCGAATCGCGGGATTCCCGCAGGGCGACCCCTAGCGGATTCAGTTCTGGATCGATGGCGCGGGCGGCAAACACTGCGTCAGTGGTTTTGTGCGTAGTTGAAGCGGCGTAAGCGCTCCAGTCAGTGGCGTCCCAACGGGCCGTACCCATGGCGTTCTCCTTCTTGCTTGCTTGGTTAGTAGAGGTCGTCTGCGGAGAGATCCAGCTTCACGAATCGGCGTTCGCCGAAGCTGGCGGTTAACACCCGGCGCTGCCAGGTGTGGTAATCATCGAGAGCGGAGCGCGGAGCTGGAAACCGCAACCAATCCAGCATCGGCGGTGGTGCGGCTTTTTCCCGCGCCAGCCGCGCCCCGGTCACATCGCCCAGCAATTCCCGACCCAGCGCCCGGATCAATTCCAGGTCGGTGCGGATATCGCCGCAGCGGCGGGCGATCACTTCGCAAGGTGTGTATTGGAGCGTGGCCGCCGGCGCAGCGCGCATCGGCTGGCCTTGCCGAACCGCGTACCACCAGCCGCCGAGCAGCGCGCTGCGGTGCTGGGGTGGCGAAATCAACGCGGCATCGGCTCCGAGGGCGTTATGCGCCAGCCGGGCGTAATCGAGGTAACACGCCAGATGGAGCAGCGAACTGATCATCCAGGCGACATGGCGGGCGTCCAGTCGACCGCTGAAATGGTCGAGAACATCGCGTAGCAACAGCAAATCCGGGGTCTTCCGCACCACCAGCACCCGGCTGTCTTCAGTCTCGATCTGACGAACGATGTCCGGCAGCGCGGGCTGGATTTCCGCCGCCATCTGCGGATTCGCGCAGGGAAGATGGTTGATAACCTCAAGCGCGTTCTGGAACAGGTCGGAATAAGCCTTATCAACTACATAGGCGACGATTCGATCCCCCAGAAACATTTGCCCCAGCTCGAATTCCCGCGCCTTGCGGTAGTGAATGTGATAGGTAGCGCCATCGGTGGCGCGCACCATCAACCGGCCGGGAAGGTTCCAGAGACCGCCGCGCAGTTTCCGCACCGCCGTGTCATAAAGCCGGCTGAGGTGCTGAAATACTTGAGGGGTTCCGGCAGCGGGGCGACGATCCGGATGCCAGATCGCCGCCAGCGCGCGAAATTCCTGTTTTGCCTGCTGCGCGTCACCGCTGAACAGCCGTTCTGGTTCAGCCAACGGAATCCCGAGCAGTGCTTCGGCAGATAACACAGTGACAGGGTTCATAGCCACCTCCATGGGCTAAGAGAATATCCTAGTTAAATGTATTTTGCAAATAACATATAAAATATTTCTCATGGACATTGCCTTAATTTTCAGCAACAATAATTATTGTTATTTTTTAATAACATTAAACTCTCTTGGAGTACTTGGTGTGGAACGGACTTTTCGGCAACCCCTGGTGATGGTGGATACGGCGCTGTTCACCATCCGTGATGAACACCTCTGCCTGATTCTGGCGCGGCGTCAGGAACCCCCGTTTGAAGGGGTTCTCGCTCTACCGGGTGGATTTGTGCATATCGAAGAAGATGCGGATACCGCGATGGCGGCCCGGCGGGTGATCCGCCATAAGATCGGGTTTGACGCCCCCTACCTGGAGCAGCTATTCACCTTTTCCGGCGCTGCTCGCGACCCACGCGGCTGGTCGGTAAGCATTGCCTACTACGCGCTGATTCCCTCATCGCTGCTGGATCAGAGTCAGGTCGCGGAAGCGTTACCGGCGGCGGCATTGCCGCCGCTCCCGTTTGATCATCCACAGATTGTCGCCCACGCGGTCGAGCGGCTGCGCAGTAAGGCGACTTATTCGTCGCTGCCGGCCTTCCTGTTACCGGGAACGTTCACGATGAATGAACTCCATCGCATCTATGAGCAAACCATCGGCACCCGCCTGGACAAGGCATCGTTCCGGCACAAAATCCTGGAACAGGGCATCATTGAACCGCTTTCGGATCAGTTCCGGGTCGGGGCGCACCGACCGGCTCAGCTTTATCGCTTGGCGAGCAAAGCGCTCACCCCGTTCGAGCGGAAAATATAGCCGGACGCTTTGGAAGGGAAAACTCTCCGCCAAGTCGCCATGCCTCTACGCCTGATGGAGCCTCGTCGCTTTATCCGCTGATCCGGGTTAGCCCGGAGCTATAGAGTACCCAAGGCCAGCCACCCCCCGATCCACCCGGCGCCAATAGTCAGGGTCGCCAGCGTCACCGGAATCCCCACGCGAGCGTGGGTGCGCCCGTCGATGCGGAGACCGTGCCGAGCCGCTGCATCGGCCACGATCAGGTTGGCGATGCTGCCCACCAGCAGCAGATTACCGGCCAGGGTACTGGCCAGCGCCAGAATCGCACCGGCTTGGGGGTGGGTGGCGGTGTGCAACAGCAGCATCACCGCCGGCATGTTGGAGACCAAATTGCTGAGCAGTACCGTGGCCGCGAACAGCGGTACGGGCTGGTCAAGCGGCACACCCGCCGCCGCCAGGCCAGAAATTGCATCGGTCGCCAGCCCGGTATGCTGGAAAGCGTGATTGACCACAAACAGGCCGATGAACAGCACCAGTAACTCCCAGTCCACCAGCCCGAGCATGTGACGCGAGTGCAGCCTGCGGCAGGTCAGCAGCACCCCCGCGCCAACCAGCGCCGCCACTTCACGCGGCCACGGGGTGAACAGGAACACCCCCAGCAGCGCCACAGCTACCGCCAGCCCCTTGGCGCTCTGCCAAGGATTGAACGCGGGTAACTCCTCCTCGGCCCGCCGTATCGGGATAGCCTCACCCGCTGCCTGTGGCACGATCCAGCGCCCGCGCACCTGCCCCACGATGATCCCCCAGGTCGCCAGCAAACCCAGCAGCACCGGCACGATGGCCTCCCTCGCATAGCTGCCGAAGGATAGCCGCAGCGTAGCGCTGATCAACATGTTTTGCGGATTGCCGATCAGGGTCACGGCGGATCCGATATTGGCCGCGCAGGCCAGCGCCAACAAGTAAGGCATCGGATCGAGGTCACGCCGTCGGCAGGCGTCAATGAGTACCGGCGCCACCGCCAGACAAACAATATCGTTGCTGAATACCGCCGACAGCGCCGCCACCCCCAGAATCAGTGCCCCCAGCAACAGCGGCGGCTTGAGCGGCAAAGTCGCCAAGCGGCGGGTGACCACCGCGTAAAAGCCCCCCAGCCGCAATTGAGCCGAAAGCACCATGAACGCGAACAACAGGATCAGTGTGGGCAGGTGGAGTGCTTGCACCGCCGCTTCGGGACTCACCGCCCCTATCCCCACCAGTGCAATGGCTCCTAACAGCGCCACCCCGGTGCGGTCGAGTTGCAGGAACGGTAACCCACCAAGGATCATACCCAGATAGACTATAGGCCGAAGATAAGAACAATCGCAGGGGTCATGGCGGTTACGCAGCGTGAAGGGCGGCAGGAATCATCGGCCAAGAGAAAAGACAGTGGGCTACAGTGTACCCCTTCACTCTGACAGGACTGCACCCATGCCCCACGCCCCCGCTCTCGCCTTCGCCCTTCTCGCGCCTTCCCGAAAACGCTAACAACTGTGGCAAAGTAATAGCTCCGTCTATGCTCGCAAACCGAACTACCGCACCTAGCAAGCCAATATCCGGATCTTCAGGAAGACGGAGCGATACTCAGCATTTCTCCTCCTGTAAATTTTTCTGTGATTCTTTAAGGTTCTTCGAGTGTTCTTGTGGAGAAGGTCTCTCAAGACGGATGGTGACCCGCTGCGCCAGCCTCGTGGTGGGATTAATACCGATGAAAATCAATTTATTATTGATGAGCAATCCGCCGAAAGTCTTATTGATGAGACACGAAGACCCGGTTTTCACAACAGCCCGCGAAGAACCCCATAATTTTTACCCTTCAAGCTAATTTTTGTCATGTACAGAGTAAGATGACAAAAGCCAACTATTTGTCGTAGTGATTACCACACTTGAAAAATACGAAAACCATGCTAAACAAAAAATTAATCACTATAGCCTTGACAGTAGATAAAGAATCTCTTTAATCGCTATATTGATTACGATACACAAGGTAGATATTTTTTATCAGTTATTTGGATAAATTATAGTCTACTATCTAATATTTTTTGAAAACTCGCATAACAAGGAACAATGTAATGTCTCACCATCAACACCAACCTGCTCTGGACAAACAGGCTCGATTGCTCCTGTTGGGAGGATTGTTTGCGGCAGGATTAGCAGTGCCGGCGCCAGCACCAGCAGAGACCCTGACTGTGACCCGGGGTGGATCCGGCAGCGGGGTCGTGACCAGCAGCCCACCAGGCATCGATTGCGGTTTTGACTGTACGGAATTTTACAACCTTAACACCGCAGTCAATCTGACGGCTATTGCGGCTCCGGGGTCGGAATTTTCCGGCTGGAGTGGGTCATGCAGTGGAACGGTTAACTCCTGCACCGTGTTGATGAACGCCGACAAAAATGTGATTGCTACATTTATCGAGGTTCCAGCACCTGCGGACCCGCTATCGGTAGCCATCACCCGTTCCTGCACGGGTCGGCAAGGCGAACCGATTCCCCTGACCGGTCAAGCGCAAGGCGGCATCCCGCCTTATGCCTTCACTTGGTCAGCACCGGCGGGTACGGTGACGAATCCAACCACCGCCGCTGATAAAACTCTGGCCGATGTGACCTTCAACCAGACCGGTTCATTCACAGTCGCACTGAGTGCCGCCGATTCGTCATCACCTCAACAATCGGCGAACAACACCATCGATTGCGCGATCAACGTGGCTTCTTTGCAAGTGGCCAACTTTGCTAAAGTTCCTAACGGCAAGGATACATATAATCCGGGAGATTCGATCATTTTCACGGTCAGCGCGGCAGGCGGCGTCGCGCCGTATATCTACAACTGGGAATTCTCCCGGGATGGCCTGTCGTGGACCTCGTTTGGACAAACGACTTCGCCCACCTCGCCTGCTTACACCTTTGGCGAAGGGGGGGCTTACTATTTCCGGGCCACTATTAGCGATAGCACCAAGCCGATTCCGCAAACGCAATCGTCCTCTTCCCTAACATTCGAGGTAAAAACCCAACCGCAAGACGGCACCTTGGAGAGAGTGCAAGCGCCGGACAGCGCCGGCCCGAATCAAACCGTGACGCTGTCGGTGAAATTCAGCGAAGGGCCGCAACCCCAACCCAACACCCCTGTGAACTGGGCGGTGACCACGACGGATGGACAGCCACTCCCGAGTACGGTGACGGGCCGACTGCGCGCCAATCAGACGATCACTGGAGCCGACGGCATCGCCAGCAACCAGTTTGAGAGCGGCGGCCAGCAGTTCAACTACCGCATCACCGCCACGGTTAACACCCAGAGCGGACCGAAGATCGCATCATTCACCCTCGCGGTTGGTCTGGCGCCTATCGTACAGGACCCCACCACGCCGGAAGGCGCCATGGCCCTCTACATGGATCGCGCCTGCGCAAACCTCTACCAGAACGGCGCGCCCAACGTAGCGGCCCAACAACTGCTGTTCCGTTGCAGCCAGTTGATGCAGATTACCAACCCGAACGATGCCAAGTTCGTCATGAACCAGCTTACCCCGCGCAACAACACCGAAGCCGCCAATCTCGGCCAAAACTTCGGCACCCGGCAACTGGGTAATGTTCTGTCGCGACTGGCCGAGTTGCGGCACGGCAGGACCGGTGTCAGCCTGTCCGGACTCAGCATCAACCAGAACGGCCAAGCCCTGCCCGCTGGCACTTTGTCCAAGACCTTCACCCGCCAAAAAGGCGGCGGCGCCGGCGATGAACCCGGCGTGGACCTGGGCGGTCGGTTGGGCGTCTTCGTCAATGGCTCCATGAGCCGGGGCGATAAGAGCCGCACCACCCAGGAATCCAACTTTGACTACGATGCTTATGACATTACCGGCGGCGTGGACTACCGCTTCACTGACCGCTTTATCGCCGGTTTCGCATTGGGCTACTCCTCCACGAGTTCCGATCTAGGCGGCAGCGGCGGCAACCTGGACGGCAGCGGCTATACCCTGGCTGGTTACGCCAACTACTTCTTCAGCGACAACGTGTTCCTGGATGGCGTGTTGCTGTATGGCCGGGGCAGCTTCGACATGCAGCGCAACATCGACTACTTCATCCCTGGCGTGACCCGCGAACGGTTTATTGCCAGCGCTAGTCCGGACGCCCAGCAATGGGGTGCCAGCCTCGGCGGCGGTTACGACTTGAAGTTCGACCAAGGTATCCAGGCGACCCTCTCCGGGCACCTGAACTACCTCAAAGCCACCCTCGACGGCTACGATGAAAGCGGCGCGGATGTCTTCAGTTTGCGTGTTCAGGACAACACCCTCAAGTCGTTGACCTTTAGTCTGGGCGGTGAGATTTCCCGCACCCTCAGCATGTCCTGGGGCGTCCTGACTCCCAGGCTGCGCGCCGACTGGTTGCATGAGTTTGAAGGCAACTCGGTGCCCATCAGCGGCTGGCTGCTGGCCGACCCGATTGGCGGGAGCAACGCCTTCACCTACCAGTCCGACAAACAGGACCCCAACTACTTCCTGGTGGGGGCCGGCGCCAGTGCGGTATTCAGCAACGGCGTACAGAGCTTCCTGTTCTATCAAGCCACCCTCGGCAAGCAGGACTATACGGATCATAGCGTCACCGTTGGAATCCGCTTCGAGTTCTGATCCATACCGCTCCCAGGTTGCCCACCCCCAACGGGTGGGCCTGTGCGGATATTCCCCTCATTGGAGCGACACCAATGGAGCGTCATCCTACGCCACATCTCTATCTTCGCTCTCTCGATCCAGACAGCCAGGACTCCCTGACCCGCATCGCCCATTGGGTACGTCCGGCCAGTGTCGTGTTGGATATAGGTTGTGGTCCGGGCATTCTGGGGCGTTATCTTGTCGAAAGACTTGGCTGCCAGGTTGATGGCGTAGAATACAATCCGGCGGCGGTGCGCTTGGCTGCTCCCTGGTATCGCCATCTAGCCATTGCCGACCTGGAGCAAGCATATTTACCCGAGCTGTTTCCAGGCGCGCACTATGATTACATCATCTGCGCTGACATCCTGGAACACTTGCGGAATCCAGAGCGCATTCTCGTACAGGCGGCAACATTGCTTGCTACGCATGGCCGATTGCTGCTTTCTATTCCCAATATCGCCTATGCGGGTTTGATTGCAGAATTGTTGACGGGCGAATTCTGTTATCGCCCCGAGGGACTGCTCGACGAAACTCACCTGCGATTTTTTACTCGCCAATCCCTGGAGCGCTGGTTGATCGCACATGACTTCGCGATCTGCCGCCAGGATAGCGTGACGTTGGACTTGGCGTCCTCAGAGTTTCACGACCGGCTGGATCGTCTCCCGCCCCTCCTCCAAGAGACTCTGTTGGCACAGCCTGACGCGCTAACCTATCAATTGCTGGTCGAAGCCCGAGTCGCGTCTGACGCCAGCGAGATGACATCACGGGCATCGGCCTTACTCGTCGACATCATTATTCCCGTCTATTGCGGGCGGGCTGAAACCCAAGCCTGTTTATCCAGTGTCCTGCGCAGTCAGCTGAGTGTCCCCCATGAAATTATCGTGATTGATGACGCCAGTCCCGAACCGGCACTGACCGACTATCTTCGCGAACTGGCGACGGCTGGACACATTACCTTACTGTGTAATGAACAGAATCTAGGCTTTGTGCAAACCGTTAATCGCGGTATGGCTCTGCACGAAGAACGCGATATCGTGCTACTGAACAGTGATACCGAGGTTGCAGGAGACTGGCTGGATCGGTTGAGGACATGTGCCTACAGCAACCCGGATATCGGAACCGTCACACCCTTTTCCAATAACGCTACCATTTGCAGCTATCCGCAAACTTGTGCGGATAACGCCCTGCCGCCCGGTTATACGGTGGAAGCGCTGGATGCGTTGTTTCGGCGCGTCAATCCTGGGCAGTCCGTATCTATTCCCACTGCGGTGGGATTTTGCATGTACATTCGCCGCGATTGCCTGCACGCGGTGGGTCTGTTCGATGCAACCCGCTTCGGCAAAGGCTACGGCGAGGAAAATGATTTTTGTATGCGCGCCATAGTCGCTGGCTGGAGCCATCGGCTCTGCGGCGATGTTTTTGTCTATCACCAAGGCGGCGTCAGTTTTGGAGATGGCCGTGATCTTCTCCAGCAGCAGGCGATAGCCACGCTGCGGCGGATACATCCCGGTTATGAAGCCGCCGTCCAGTCGTATATCGTCGCCGATCCGGCCAAACCCCTGCGCCAGGCGGTAGATGCCGCCCGGCTGCTCAATAGTAACCTGCCTATTGTGTTGTTCATCAACCATAACCTTGGCGGTGGCACCCTCAAGCACGTTCGGGAATTGGCAGGGTTGCTGAGCGGGCGGATGCAAACTCTGTTGCTCTACCCAATTGCCGATCACATTCATGCCCTACGCTGGCTCCGGGATGGAGAAATTCTGGATCTGCATTTTGCATTGCCGGCCGATTATGACTTGCTGTGCGATGTGTTGCGCACTCTGCATGTGAGCAGAATCCACTTTCATCATTTGCTGGGAGTAGATAATTGCGTCTGGCAATTGCCACAGAATTTGGGAATACCGTATGACTATACTGTGCATGACTATTATCCGATATGCCCACGTATCAATTTGTTTAATGCGCCGGGCCGTTATTGCGGCGAGCCGGATGAAGCAGAGTGCAACCGCTGTTTACAAACGACCGAACCGGTGATCAAGGACACGACCATTCAGGATTGGCGGACCCGCCACCTTCAATTGCTGAACGCCGCTGACCGGGTATTGACGCCAACGCGGGATGTCAAGCAGCGGATGTTACGTTATACACCGGCAGCTCATCTTGTCTTTGCCCCACATCCTGAAACCAGGTCAATTGATCAACAACCCTCATCGGTGCCATTGGCCGCGACTGAACCGTTGCGAATTGTGGTTCTGGGTGCGCTCAGTCAAGCCAAGGGCGCAGATGTGCTGGAAGCTTGCGCGATCGACGCTAGGCGGCGCGCTTTGCCCCTGACATTTCACCTGTTGGGCTATGGGTACCGCGATTTGGCGGTTGAACCGAACAGCCTGCTACGAATCTACGGCTCCTATGCTGATGAAGAGTTATCAGAGCGGTTGGCGGCGCTCAATCCCCATCTTATCTGGTTCCCGGCGCAGTGGCCGGAGACCTATTGCTATGCCCTGAGCGCTTGTCTGCAAACGGGTTTTCCCATTGTCGCCACCGATTTGGGCGCTTTCCCCGAACGGTTGGCTGGCCGCTTCTGGAGCTGGATACAACCTTGGCAAACCGGTACGGCAGTGTGGAATGATTTCTTCATGGCACTACGAAAGCAGTATTTCGCTAGCGGTATTTCGCCTCCCGTGCCGTCTGGCGCAACGCCAACCGCAGAATTCGACAAATGCATTCATACCCCTCGATCTTCGACTTCCCAGTAGTGCTTTAGACAGTTGTAGGACTACCATCTTTTTATCAATTACTCTCAAATATCGTACTTGGAAATTTTACATCATGCATACAAGTTCTATGGAAAATATGCAGAAATGCTACTTAAAATATATCAATGCCTCCGACATTGAAAAACAGAAACAGGTCGTGGTTCTTGATGTAGGTGGCATAGATATAAATGGAAGCTATAAAAGCATTTTTGGAAAGAAAAATTTTATTTATTTGAGTACAGACATCCAAGAAGGCCATGGCGTATCCATCGTCATTAAAGATCCTAACAAAATACCGTTGGATGATGCGTCAATTGATATCGTTATATCGGGTCAAACATTTGAACATTGTGAATTTTTTTGGATGATATTTACAGAGATGGTTAGAGTACTTAAACCCGATGGATTTATATTCCTAATTGCTCCTTCGGCAGGACCTATCCATCGATATCCTGTGGACTGCTATCGTTTTTATCCTGACGCTTATCATGCGCTGGCAAAATATACAAATTGCAAGTTAATTGATACTTGGCTGGATGATCGAGAGCCTTGGCGGGACTTGGTAGGGGTATTTCAACGCCATGGTATAGACGTGCTAAAGGCTGCTGATGAATCTCCGTCTGATTATAAACCTTCACTCCCTTACCCTAGTCATCCCCCGTTAAAAGAGAGGGAGTCTTACGCAACAATCAGTTGCTTGGTTCCGCCTCTCCTGAGTGGGGAGGGATTGGGAGGAGCCGGTGAACGCTTACGATTCGACTATCTCCGTGATTATCTGCGATTACTGGCGGACGCACCTAACGAACCGGCGCATATTCCCGATGATCTGGCTGCATTGTTTCGCACTTGCGTTGCTGCTACTCCGCCAGCCGAGCAGGACTACAGCAATTACAACGCTTGGCTACAGCGCCACCGCTGGGATGATCTCGCCTGCCGCCATCTGTTGGAACTGACCCAGCACCAAGCGACATTGCCGTTGATCCATTGGTTGATTGTTTTGCCTGCATCGCAGAGCGCACTGCTGGGATCGACCCTAATCTCGCTGGCCCAGCAAACCCTGGCAGCATGGCGCTTAACGGTGATCGCTGATTTCGCCTGCCCATCGCCAGAATTTGCGCAGATGGACGAGTTAAGCTGGATTCGCCTCAATTCTTGGGAGGAACTGAGCAATGCCCTGGCGGATCAAGCGCGGCAATCACCAGCGGAATGGTTCTGGTGCGGCTATCCCGGCATTCAGTTGGAACCCGTCTTCATCAATCTGGCGGTGGAATTGATCAGTCGTCATCCCGAATGGCGGTTCGTTTACACCGATGAGGATGTGGTAGGACAACGGCTGGACCAGGAATATTGGAGTCGACCGCAATTCAAACCGGACGCCAATCTGGATTTATTGCGTTCGAGCGGCTACATCGGCCACGCCAGTCTGGTGCATCGAGAATTGTGGGAAAGTCTGCCCAGTGTGGAGTTACGCCCCGGACTGTTACTGAATTATGCCGCCGCATTGCGCTGTTTCGAGCAGTTCGGCGAAGCGGCGGTCGGGCACATTGATGAAATGGTGTTTCATCAGCCCGAAACAGCACCGGTAGACTGGCCGGCTTTTGC
Source organism: Candidatus Contendobacter odensis Run_B_J11 (assembly GCF_000531125.1). Lineage (GTDB taxonomy): Bacteria > Pseudomonadota > Gammaproteobacteria > Competibacterales > Competibacteraceae > Contendibacter > Contendibacter odensensis. The sequence goes on from NZ_CBTK010000057.1 coordinate 27,296, forward strand.
CCGGGACGCCCTGCCCCTGCTCAGCGGGCACCTGCAACGCCAGAACCTCGCTGCGACGGTCAATGCCGGTTCCCTGCCCGGAACCTTCCGAGTGAATTACCGACTGACGCAAACCCCGCTGGTTTCGATCATCATTCCCACTCGCAATCGCCTCGACCTGATTCAGTCCTGTCTGGATAGTCTGCTGGCGAGGACGCGCTATCCGCATTTTGAAGTGCTGATTGTGGATAATCGTAGCGATGAACCGGCTGTATTGGATTACCTGCAACAGCAAACGCGACAGGATGCCCGGGTTCGAGTGATCCCCTATCCCGACGAATACAACTATTCAGCGATTAACAACCATGCTGCCCAGTTGGCCCAGGGCGAGTTTTTGCTGCTGCTGAACAATGATACGGTCATTTTGCGTGATGACTGGCTGGCAACTCTGGTGGCTATCGGTCTGCGGCCCGACGTGGGCGCGGTCGGAGGTCGGCTGATTTATCCCGATCACTCTGTTCAACACGCGGGCATCATTGTCGGGTTGGGCGGCGTAGCGGACCATATTGGCGTCGGGCTGCCTTTGGGGAAATCGGGTTACATGGGCCGCGCTCAGTTAAATCAGAATTTCTCGGCGGCTACCGCCGCCTGCCTGCTGGTGCGGCGGCAGGTGTTCTTCGAGGTTGGTGGTCTCGATGAGCGTGACTTTGCGGTGCTGTTCAACGATGTTGATTTTTGTCTGAAGCTGGGTACGCGGGGTTACCGGATTGTCTGGTCGCCATCGGTCACGTTGATCCATCATGGTTCCAGCACCTTGCAATCCGAGGTTGATATCCAGCGTTTGGCGCACACCCGGCGCGAGCAGTTTGCCCTGATTGAGAAATGGCGGGCGCGTCTGATCCACGATCCGGCGTACAACCGGCATTTGAGCCTGCGCCACCGCAACTGGCGGCTGGATGAGGCGATGGATGCCCTTTGGCATCCCGAATTTGACCCCTTGTCGCGAGTGGTCGCGCTGCCCTGCGACGACGCCGGGGTCGGGCATTATCGGGTCAGTGGCCCAATCGGCGAGTTGACCCGCCATGCACGCATCCGCAGCCTGCTGCTGCCCGATGGGCAAAGCCCACGCCGCTTCATGCCTGAACCCATCGAACTGAGCCGCATCAAGGCTCAGGTGCTGCTGCTACAAAATGCCTTCACCGATTGGCAACTGCCGGCATTGAAGGTCTACGCCCAACTCAACCCAGACCTTTTCAAGGTATTCGGCCTGGATGACCTGGTCTTCGCCTTGCCGGCGAACCACCCGGCGCGGCAATATCTGGGCAAGGACATCAAAACGCGGTTGCGGCAAGGATTGGCCGGGTGTGATCGCGCCGTAGTCACCAGCGAACCCATTGCTGAAGCCTTGCGCGGCCTGATTGCCGATATCCGGGTGATGCCGAATTATCTGGAGCGCTCACGCTGGGCCGGTCTGCACGTCCCTCGTCAAGAGCATCGCAAACCCCGGGTCGGCTGGGCGGGCGGCATTCACCACGCCGGCGATTTGGCGTTGCTGCAACCGGTGATCGAGGCGACTGCTGCCGAAGTGGACTGGGTATTCATGGGATTATGTCTCGATGCCGCCCGACCCTGGGTGGCCGAAGTGCATCCCGGCACACCGTTTGATGCCTATCCCGCAGCGCTGGCCGCACTGGATCTCGATCTGGCGGTCGCCCCACTGGAACATCATCGCTTTAACCGGGCCAAGAGCAATCTGCGCTTGCTGGAGTATGGCGTCTTGGGCTGGCCGGTGGTCTGCACGGACATTTTGCCCTACCAAAATGCACCGGTGACTCGCACACCCAATAACCCTGACGCCTGGATTAAGGCGATCCGCGAGCATATCCATAATCCTGAGGCCAGCATCGCCATGGGGGCCGAGTTGCAAACTTGGGTGTTGACGCACTGGATGCTGGATCAGCATCTCGATGACTGGTTGAATGCCTTGTTGCCGGAAGCGACGTTAATGCGCAATCCGACCTGAAAGGGGTTCGTCCGGCCAAAAGTTGAGTTGATCCAACCGGCGATCCTCTTCTTCTTGGCGGCGAATGGAGTCACGAATCACTGCTTCGTCCCGACCCACCGTCGAAACAAAGTAGCCCCGTGCCCAAAAGGGTTGCCCGGTAACATTGCGCCGACGCTCCCCGTACACCCGTGCCAAGTGGATCGCACTTTTGCCCTTGATAAACCCAATCACTTGCGATACCGCACACTTCGGCGGGATCGCAATCAACATAGGCCCATGATCCAGCAGCAAATGACCTTCATCAATCGCGCTCTCCTTCTACCGAGCTAACCGGTGAAACCCTTCTCCTAAGGGTCGTCTTAGTTGCTCATAGATCGTCCGACGACGACACTTTGGAATAAATACAACAGGGTATTTGCACTCCCAAGTTGAGTGGCTTAGGCCAGCCCTTTCAAGGTGCTCAGTTGATGGTTGACGTAACCGTCTGATTCTCTGTTACCCGACTCGGCCTAACATCGGGTTTGGCTAAGAAGAGAGTTCGAGGTTAAATTCAACTTATTGATTTTCAATGTTGTATTTTTACACCTTGAAAGGGCTGGTGGCTTAGGCTTTCTGGTCCGTCCCTCAGGATTCTCCTCATCGTGTGCTTTGGCGGCTCACGGCGTGGAGTCTCCTGAGGGACTCCCGGAACTGTCAAACTTTTACTGTCTCCCCGGCAGAGCCGGGGGTTTACCCAATGTAATTACGATACCGGGAACTCCCAAAGAGCCAAAAATCAACGCCTGCTTTTTAATCAGGGAATTCCACCCGCTCAAATCAGGGTATCCCTGATAGCTCTGGCGAGTTTGCGGCGTAATCATGTTACCTATCGCAAATTTGCATAGGGAACCCCCTCAATGAAGCAACCCGCCAGCGCCCGCCGCAACCTCCGGTTGCTCACGGTGGCGCTGCATGAAGGAAACCCGGCGCTGAATTTGGCCGGACTGGCTGCCCTGCCGGGGTTCGATCTGATTGGCAATGCGTCCGACTGCGACGACGGCTTACGGCAGGCGATCATGCACTGCCCGGACGTGATCATCCTGTCCTGGAGCGCGGCGACCCCGGAACTGCTCCGCGCCATCGTTAATCTGCGCGAAAAAAGCGATTCGCCACTGGTAGCGGTGGTGGCTGACCCTGCCGAACTGCCTGCCGATTTCACCCCACCGCACGATGGCGTGGTGATCGTGGCAACAGACCAGAACCACGACGGGTTAGCCGAAAACCTGGGTCTGCTGCGGTCCTCGCGGGAATGCGAGAAAACTTAGCTATTTCAAGTTGTTGCTTTTCAACCCCTAATGAGCATTGTTGGAGGACATCATGGCATTGGTGAAAAAAGTGCAAAACCGGCCCGTCGCTGTCGCCGATGATAACGGCGCAGCCGAATCTGTCGGCCAGAAACAACAGATTCAGCGCCAGGCCGAGGCCGAACGCCGCCGCGCCCGCACCATGGCGAAGCAACAGCAGGCGGCCGAGCGCATCGCCTCTGCCACCACCCAGCTTTCCAGCGGCATCAACGAAGCCGCCTCTGCGGTTGAAGAACTGAAACGGGCGATGGATCAAATTGCCGCTGGCGCGGAAGAAGCGGCCGGGGCGGCGCAGGAATCGCAGCGCGGCTCGACCCTGGCTGCGGAAGCCATCGGCAACAGCATGAAAGCGTCCGGGGCTTCGCTGCAAAAATCGGAAACTCTGCAAGCGCTGACCACCACCGTCAGCAGCGAAATCGTCAACACCGTCGCCGCCGTCGGCGCTGCCGCCGAACAACAGGCCGGCTCGGTCAAGATGGTGGAGGAACTGGAAAAGCAGGCCGCCAATATCGGCGAGATCGTCAAAGCCGTCGCCCGCATCGCCGATCAGACCAATCTGCTGGCGTTAAACGCCGCCATCGAAGCCGCTCGCGCCGGTCAGCACGGTAAGGGCTTTGCGGTAGTCGCCGATGAAGTGCGCACCCTGGCCGAAACCTCGGAAAAGAGCGCCAAGGAAATTCAGGATCTGGTCAAGCAGATTCAGGAAGAGGTCAAGACCATCTCGGCGGGAATCAATCAATCCGCGACCGCGATCAAGACCGAAGCCGAAAAAGGCAAAACCATCATCCAGAACCTCGACCAGATGCGGCGCGACTTGGCCCTCATCATCAGGGGCGCGCAGGAGATTAACACCGCGTGTCAGGAATCGGATCGCGCCGCCAAGGATGCGCTGAAAGGCGCGGAAGTGATTGCCGCCGCTGCTGAAGAGCAATCATCAGCCTGTGAAGAAGCGGTTAAAACCGTCGGCCAGCAGACCCAGGCGCTGGCCCAGTCCGAGCAAGCGGCTCAGGATTTGTCCGGCCTGGCCGAAGACCTCAAGAACAGCACCAACATCACCAAGAGCGCCGAAGAAGTAGCGTCGGCGGCTGAAGAACTGTCGGCTGCGGTGCAGGAAATCAATCGCGCCGCATCGCAAATCTCCGCCGCGATTGATCAAATCCGCAAGGGTGCGGCCCAGCAAAGCGCGGGGGCGCAGGAATCCGCCGCCGCGATTGCCCAGATCGAGAAAAGCTCGCAGATTTCCGACCAGCAGGCCAAGCAGGCGGTGGAAAAATGCCAGACCATGACCGAGCTGCTGGCCAAGAACAAGACTGCGGTAGACGAACTGGTTGAAGGCGTATTCAAGGGGCTGGAAGACACCCGCAAGAGCCGCGACCAGATCAACGCGCTGGAACTGGTCAGTCGCCGGATTGACAAGATCGTGGACGCCATTACCACGGTTTCGATTCAAACCAACATGCTGGCGGTGAACGGCGCGATTGAAGCGGCCCGCGCCGGCGAATTTGGCAAGGGTTTCGTGGTGGTGTCCACCGACATTCGCAATCTGGCCCATGATTCTTCCGAGAATGCCGAGCGGATCAAGGATATGGTCAAGGCGGTGCAGGATCAGATCGGCGCAGTGCGGCGCGACCTGGAGACTATCGCCGCCAATGCCGCAACCGAGGTGGAAAAGACCAAGGCCATCACCGGCAATCTGGT
>NZ_CBTK010000058.1 GCF_000531125.1 Candidatus Contendobacter odensis Run_B_J11
GGGAAACGTGAATTATAAACAAAAAAATATGTACGTCAAGCCATCACCACACTCTTTTTATCTTCCCCATGTGCCAGCTCGTACAAGCCCTGAGCGAATGGAATTTTTGCGTTGAATTCCAAGCGGTTCCGCAACAAACCCGGATCGCCCAGTGAATGCCGAATATCGCCAACTCTCGCAGCGGCATACTCTGCCGGCGGGGTATTCGGAAACAGTTCCCGGTAGATCGCCAGTACCTGATTCAGGGAAATCGCACGTCCTGTGCAGACGTTGTAACGACCGCTGGCAACGCCCCCCCTGGTTAATACCTCGCCATTGGCGCGTGCTACATCCCGAACCGAGATGAAATCCCGGGTTTGCTCGCCATCGCCATGGACAATCACGGGTAGGCCGTGTCGGAATCGGTCGGTAAAGATAGACAGGACGCCTGAGTATGGTGATGCGGGATCCTGACGCAGGCCGTAGACATTGAAATAGCGCAAACAGACCGCCTCCAGCCCGTAGCTGGCTGCGTAGCCCAGCAACATTACCTCGGCGGCCAACTTGGCGGCGGCGTAAGGCGATTGGGGTTGTGGGAGATCCGATTCTCGGTTGGGCAACGACGCAACCACGCCGTACACGGCGGCTGATGAGGCAAACACCAGTCGCTTGCAGTCGAATTCGAGACACAACCGGGCGATACTATCAGCAGCAGCCAGATTGATCCGGTAGTTAAGTGCCGGTTCGTGAAAGCTTTCTGGAACGCTGACCAGTGCGGCAAGATGCAATACTCCGGCGAAACGATGCTGCTGAAACAAAATGCGCATGGCCGTTTCATCGCCAGCATCCGCGTTCACCCACTCGAAATCAGGTGATGTATGTGCAACGACCAGATTTTCCAGCCGCCCGGTTCGTAAATTGTCGACACCGATCACCCGTACCCCTTGCTTGAGCAACCATTCGACCGAATGGCTGCCGATGAAACCGGCCGCGCCCGTTACCAAAAATGTTTGCATGATGCGTTACTCTCCAAATCCGTGACCAGCAACTCTTGGATAATTACCAGACGGGTGCTGTTTACAATAACAACTCTAGTGAAGATCGTACCCATCGTGACCCTACCTACTCATTGGTTTCACTGGCGTTTTCTGACGCTGCGCTATTGGCCCATCTGGCTGGGCCTGGGCCTGATGCAGATCATGGCTGTACTGCCGTTTCGTTGGCAACTGGCAATCGGTGGACAAGCGGGCCGCTGGATCAGTCGAATTGCTCGCCGCCGCCGGCGGATCGCTGCAATCAATCTAGCGTTGTGCTTCCCGGAATTGACGGCGACCCAACGAGCCGCATTGTTGGAAAATCACTTTGCCGCTCTCGGCATTGGCTTATTTGAAACCGCCATGGCCTGGTGGGCACCCGATAAAAAGCTGCGCGGATTGGCGCGGATTGAAGGCGCCGAAAATCTGCAACAGGCGATGGATCGCGGCAAGGGCGTGATCCTGTTGACCGGGCACTTCACCACACTCGAACTGGGCGCCCGCTTCATCACCTGGCAGCAGCCGTTTCATGCAATGTATCGGTCCCACAAGAATCTACTGTATGAAGCTGTGATGCGCCGTGAACGCGAACGCCGTTCTCGGTTGCCGCCATTGGCCCACGAGAATCTGCGTGGCCTGCTGCGCGCCTTCAGACAGGGGCGTGCAGTCTGGTATGCCCCTGATCAAAATCACGGCATCCGCAACAGTGTATTTGTTCCCTTCTTCGGAGTGCCGACATGTACCCTCACGGCCACAACACGGCTGGCGACCTTGAGCGGCGCGGCGGTGGTTCCGTACTTTCCCCGTCGTTTGGCGGGAAATGCCGGCTACGAGATCGCCATTCTGCCTGCACTTGATCATTTTCCGAGTGGTGACGTGGTCGCTGATACCCGGCGCATTAACGAACTGCTGGAACACCATATCCGCCAAGCGCCTGAGCAGTATCTTTGGGTTCATCGCCGTTTCAAGACTCGTCCGCCGGACAGTCCTCGCATTTACCCGCTCTGAATCTGGATTCCCTAGATGCTCTACTGCGCCGATCTACCCGCCGATCCCACCATTCACCGCATTTTGCTCATCAAATGGAGCGCCATGGGAGATGTGATCATCGCCACTGCGCTGTTCGAAGACATTGCTCGGTCATTTCCAGATCGGGAACTTCACCTCGATACCCAACCAGGCTGGCAAAGCCTGTTCGCGTCCGATCCCCGGTTTCAGCGTATTCTCACCGTGGACTGGCGCGACCGCCGGCAACGGATCCGTCAAATGGCGGCGTGGCTACGGCAGGTACGAGCACAGCATTACGATCTGGTGATCGATTTGCAATGCAATGACCGGTCGCGGTTGTTGCTAAGCTTGCTCTGGCTGAGCGGCCAGCGTGTCCGTTACCGTCTCGGCAATCGCCGCCAGCTTCCCTACAACATCGCGCCAGTCGAACTGCCCAAACCGTCGCATATTCTCCTGCGCAGTCGTGCCGCATTGCGGGCCGGCGGTATTCCAGCGACCACGCCTCGCCCCGTTTTGAATATCCCCGAACGCAACCGGGCGCACGCCGGTAACTTCATCAAACGCCACGGCTTGTCGCCCAACGGTTACGCCATCTTTCTGCCCGGTTGCAACGCCAGCGGTCACCTGAAACGCTGGGGCGCCGCTCGCTACGCCGCGCTGGCGACCCGGCTGCATCGGGAAGGTTTGGAGCGGATCGTGCTGATCGGTGGCCCGGATGAAGTAGACGAATGCCAGCATATCGAGCAGCAATGCGGAGCTTGGCTGGTGAACCTGTGTGGGCAGACCGAGATTCTCGATATCCCTCCCTTATGCGAGCCGGCCTGTTTCATCGTTGCCAATGACACCGGCACTGCCCATTTAGCCGCTGCTACAGCTACGCCAATGACGGTATTGTGTGGTCCCACCGATCCGCGCCGGGTCAAACCACTGGGTGACAACGTGACGGCGTTGCAGGCCGAGCTGCCCTGCATCAATTGTTACCGCAAGAGCTGTTCGCATCACAGTTGCATGGCGATGCTGACGCCGCCCTTGGTTTTCCAACATCTGCGAGCAACGGGGTGGGAGAAAGCGTGACTCAAGGTTTATCAGCCGATTCAAGGTTTATCAGCCGATTCGGATTGATATTCGCTCGGTAGCGGCGGCGCGTCATCCGGCAGCAACCGGGTTCCGTGCTTGGCAAATTGATGGTGTTCATACAACTTGGCGTATTTGAGGAAAACATAGAATGCCGCGATCACCGAATTGATCAATCCGGCCCAACCGTTCATAAAGTTACGCTTGAACAGGTAGCTGCGGATGAAAAACAGCGGTGGGTAAAACAGCATGATCAGCGGGATTCCCCAGCGTTGCTTCTTGAGTTTATCCGCCACCAATCCGGTCGAGTAGGCATTGATTTTCTCGACCTTGGTGTGAATATCGGTCTCGCCATAGTGGTACAACGGCGCTTTGAGCCGGGCGATGCGGCCTTGCACCTTGGGTGCGGCGTGGATCGGCCTATCATCAATATCACCCTCGCGCTTATCGAACAGCCGCAGGTAATGATTCATCCGGGTTGCCGGGTTATACATTCGCCAGAACATCTGCTCCTGGCGCGGGATTTCGTAGCCATCCGCAGTCGGTTTGTGCTCCAGCAATCGGCGGATTTCGGTCTGGAGATCAGGTGATAGCGCCTCATCGGCGTCCAGCAACAACACCCAATCGTGGGTCGTTGCTGCCAGCGCCATCCGTTTCTGCGGACCGTATCCCATGAATTCGTGCTGGGTAATCTGTGTACCGTAACGCTGGCCGATAGCCAGCGTATCGTCGGTGCTGAAGGAATCCACTATGACGATTTCATCAGCCCATTTGACGCTCTCCAGACAAGCCATCAAGGTGCGACCGTTGTTGTAGGTAGTGATGAATACCGAAAGCTGGGTTCGGTCGATCATAAATCACGCCTGTTCTCAATAGGATTTTCATTTAGAGTATGCATCACATCGGCCTTCAATAGCGTGCCCAATTTTGTGTGGCAATTTGATTGCAATCCTCTATCCATGATCTCATCGGCCCATATTATCGGCGGTGGAGCGCTCGGCGGAGCCGAGCTTTTCTATGTCCGGTTGATCAATGCGTTACAGGCGCGACAACAGCATGTACTGTCGCTCAATATCCCAGGGGGTCAAGTGTCAACCCGACTGCACGCGGAGGTTGCTCAAATCCATGTGCCGATGCGTGGGATTTGGGATTTGCCGTCACGCTGGCGGATCAGCGCGATTGTACGCGAGCATCAACCCGATATTGTCCAGACCTACATGGGCCGCGCCACCCGGTTGACCCATCTGGAACCGGGGCGGCGTCCGATCCACGTCGCCCGACTGGGTGGCTATTATGACCTCAAAGGCTATCGGCACGCTCATGCCTGGGTCGGCAATACCCAGGGTATTTGTGACTATCTGATCAACAACGGATTGCCCGCCGCACGGATCGCTCACATCGGTAACTTCGTTGACCTCCCCGCTGTCAGCTCGCCGGATCTGCTGGTGGACTTACGGCAGCGGTTGCGCATTCCCGAAGAGGCGCTAATCCTGGTCGCGGTGGGTCGCTTGCATCCGGTCAAGGGTTTCGAGGATCTGCTGGTCGCCCTATCCACGCTCGGTTCTACGCTTGATCACCGACCGCTGTATCTGGTCATCGTAGGCGACGGCCCGTTAAACGCCAGGCTCCACCACTACGCTGATCAGATCGGCGTCGGCGGGCGGGTGCGTTGGGTCGGCTGGCAACTGGATCCCCATCCCTATTATGAACTGGCTGACCTATTCATCTGCCCATCACGCCATGAACCGCTGGGCAACGTAATCCTGGAAGCCTGGGCTCATAGTCGTGCGGTGTTATCCACTCAAACCGCAGGCGCGTTGGAACTCATTGCCCATGGCGAAGATGCCTGGCTGGTTCCACCACAACAACCGCAAGCACTGGCCGATGGCATTCGCCAACTGTTGGTAGACGAAGCGCTGCGGGAACGGCTGGCGACCAACGGTCGAACAAAAGTGGAGAAGCATTACAGCCAGCAACACATCGTTAACGCCTATCTGGAATTGTATCAGCGGCTGCTGGCAGAGTAGCGCAGTAGCTCAGTCCTCCCAAACAGGCGAACAGGTAACAGGCGAAGTAGCGGGAGGTATAACTAAAACTCAACAACCCGGCGGTCATGATCGCCAGCGCTGCCGCCAGCACCACCCCAGCGCGCTGACGATCCCCGGCAGACAGCCGCTGCCACACCCACGCCAGCCGCCCCAATACGGTACCGATCAACGCTAACAGCGCGCCTAGCCCAAGCAGACCGGTTTCGTACCAGGCATCCATCAAAAAATTATGCAGATGTTTGACCTGTATCTGGTTGCTGTCGATCTCAAAATTGAGTACCTGCGTGGCTCGGAACCCATTGCCGATTCCCACCCCCAGCCATAGCCGTGCCGGCGGATGCGCCAGCGCTTGCCGCCACAGAATGGTGCGCCCGGTAGTGAAAGCATCCAGCGGATGTTCCGGATCCATTTCCGCTTTGCGAAATGGCCCGGTATTGGCAACGATGCCCATCGCCAGCACCAGAATCATCAGCAACGCGATCCAGCGTAGGCGCCAGCCCAGCACCGTCCAGCAGAATACCGCCAGCCCCACGCAGAGACCGAGTAGCGCCGCTCGTCCTTCAGCCAGCACCACATAGCCCAAACTGGCCGCGATCACGCCGACCATCGCACCATAGCGCCAGCGAGCCTGCTGTTGCCGCCAAATCCAGCCCAGCATAAACGGCAACAAAAAGGGCAGGTTGTCTTCCTGGAGTTGAGTGCTGGGATCAAACGGCTGACCGGACCCGCCGAGGACATAATAGGGCAGCAATACATACAATCCTGCCAGAGTGATCCCACCCAAGAGCGCCATAACGTTCAGCAGGCGGTCGAGTTGAGTGGAAGACTCCTGTAGCGCTGCCTGCATCAACAGCAAGGTCAGGCTTTGCATGAGGAACATCCCCCAAGTCCTTAACGCACCCGCCGGTTCCACCGCGCCGGGGATTCCCAGCAGAAACACACTCAGTAGCAGCAGATACAGCAGCGCAGTCATGCGATCCAACTGCTTCCGGCGACTCCACAGACTGAGCAATCCCCACAGCGCATAACTGCCGGCGACCACATTGAATAGGGCGCGGCCACCGATTTGGGTCAGTGGCAACACTGCTGGCAATAGCCAACCTTGGCGGAAGAAGGCTTCCTGAATCTTGTAATGGAACGGAGTGAGTTTCATCAGGCCAACAGCCGCGTCAATGTTTCGAGGACATGAGGGATCGTGATCGCCGCCATGCCCCGTTCGCCGGGTGGCGGGGTGACCGGGCAGATAAAGCGGGAATGGGTCAACGGCGCCGATCCGCCGAACAGGCCAATGGCCGGCACCTGCAACGCGGCAGCCATATTCAACACCCCGGTATCGTTGCCAATATAGGCACGGCAACGAGCCAGCAACGCCGTGGTCTGTTCCAGCGGCAGCGCCACCGCATCCGCTGCCATGCCGCTACCCTCGTTGACCTGGCTGAAAATCTTATCCGCCAGCGTCCGTTCTGCGGGTCCGCCCACAATGAAAATCGAACCCGCCCGTTGACGGTGCAGTGTCAGCACCAGTTCTGCGAAGCGCGCCACGCCCCACTGTTTCCAAGGCTCACTGCTGCCGATGCCTAGCGCAATCCACGGCGCGGGCCAAGCTGCGAACCGTTTGGCGACCGCCTGCGCGGCGGCGGCATCCACGATCAGCCGGGGTTCTGGTTCAGTGCGGGGGATTTCCAGAAGATTCAGCAGCGCATCCGCCCGGAGGATGGGATGAGCGTGGCGCAGGTCGGTGGGCAGACGTACCGGCACACTCAGCAATAGCGATTGCAGGCCGATTCCATAGCCGATCCGCTCCCGGATCCCGGCTAACTGCGCCGCCAGCACATAGCGAGCGCTACCGTGCAGAAACCACACCCGCTGATAATTCTCTGAACGCAGCAGCGCGGCCAGTCGCAGCAGACCGCGCGGGCCGGCGTGGCGACCGGCTTCGCGTTCCAGCCACAACACCCGCTCGACGCTAGGATCAGCGCACAACAGTCGATCCGCTTGGGAGCGCGGCTTGGTCAAAATATCCACCTGGCCCTCGACCGTCGTCGCGGCAATGGCGTGAATATGAGGCAGATGCCAAACCATATCGCCAATGCCAGGCAATGGTTGCACGATCAACGTTCGCCGGGAAAGCGTGAGGTTCATATCGCAAAGCTCAACTCTGAATGCGCGCAACCGCGCAAATTTGATCTGTATATCATAGCCACCTTGCCGACCTTGGCTCGGCAACCTCAAAGGTCAAGCGGCATGTGTGGAATCGCGGGTTACTATCTGAAAACACCGGAAGCGGATCGGCGGCGACTTGAGGAAATGGCGCGGCGGCTGGCGCATCGCGGCCCCGACGGACAGGGCTTTCACACGGCGGGTCGCGTCGGGTTGGCGCACACGCGGCTGTCTATCATCGATCTCGCGGGCGGCGCTCAACCTCTCTACAGCGAAGATCACCGGCTCTGCCTGGTCGCCAATGGTGAGATTTACAATAGCTTGGAACTGCGCCGGGAACTGGAAGATTTGGGCCACAGCTTCGCTACCCATTCCGACTGTGAAACTATCCTGCATGCCTACGAAGCGTGGGGCGAGGCGGCGCTGGATCGGTTGCAGGGTATGTTCGCCTTTGCCCTCCACGACACAGAGCGCGAGGAACTGCTGCTGGTTCGGGACCGGCTGGGGATCAAGCCGCTGTACTTCACCATTGGAGCGGAAGGACTCGGTTTCGCTTCAGAGTTGAAGGCGCTGCTGCCGCTGATCGGGCGACCCGAAGTCGACCCGGCGGGACTCGCTCAATACTTGCAGCATAATTTTACCTGCGCCCCGCATACCCTGCTTGCGGGGGTTAGCAAACTGCGACCGGGCGAACTGGCGAAGATGGGGCCAGACGGCGTTTTGCACCAGCGCCGCTATTGGTCGCCGCTACAAACGGCGCAGCTCGACCTGACGCTGGATGAGGCATTGGAGCGTTTCGATGCCCTCATCGATCAGGTAATCACGATCCATCTGCGCAGCGACGTACCCTTTGGCCTGTTTCTATCCGGCGGCGTGGATTCCTCCCTGCTGGCCGCGCTGATTTCCCGTCAGATTGGAGAACCTTTGCGTACCTTCTCCGTTGGGTTCCCGGATACCTCGGTGCATAACGAACTGGCGGCGGCGGCCAGAGTGGCGGCGCAATTCGGCACCCGCCACACTGCCATTGAGGCGCGAGCCGACGAGTTGCTGGAACGACTGCCCCATGTGGTGTGGGCGGCTGATGACCTGACCGCCGATTACGCCAATCTGCCGGTGTCCCTGCGGGCCGAGCGGGCTGGCGCGGAATTGAAGGTGGTATTTTCCGGCGAGGGCGGCGATGAGGTCTTCGCCGGCTATGGCCGCTACCGCGTGCCGCTGCTCAAGCGCCTGCTGGCTCGACTACGGCATCCTGGCGGCGGCGATTTCCGTGGCCGTGGCCTGTTTTCCGCTGAGGCAGCGCGCTTGTTTCGGCCTGAATTAGCCGAGGCTATGCAGCACTGGCGGGCACCGTTCGCACAGGCTTGGAACGAGACGCCGGCAACCTGGACCCGGCTGATGCGGATGCAGTACGTGGATCTGGAAACCTGGTTGCCGGACGATCTGCTGATCAAGGCCGACCGGATGCTGATGGCCTGGGGCGTGGAAGGGCGGGTGCCGTTTCTGGATCACCGGTTGGTGGAATTCGGCCTCGGCCTGCCCGATGCGCTGAAAGTGGAAGGCCGCAACGGTAAACGCTTCCTCAAACTCTGGGGCGAGCGGTTTTTCCCCAAAGCGCATCTCTGGGGCCGAAAAAAAGGCTTTACCGTGCCGGTGCGGGACTGGTTCCAGGGTGAGCGGCTGGAACGGCTGGACCAGGTGCTGACGGCTTCACCCGGCATGGCCGCCTGGTTCGATCCAGCCGCAGTACGCCAGATGATCGAGCGCCAGCGCAGCGACCGCAGCGGGCCGCTCTGGGCGCTGCTTAACTTTGCGCTCTGGCACCGCATCATGGTGGAAGACGACGGTGCAGCGCCTCCGACCCGGCAAGACCCGTTTAGCTATTTCCGTTAATGGGGGCACTGATGCAGCACGGCATACAGCGCCAGCGTCTCATCCAGCATTCGTTGCAGCGGAAATACGGGCTTTGGCGGGACTGGCGGCGCAGCAGCCAGCAGTTCGATCACCCGTTCCGTCAGCGCCTCCAGATCGCCGAATGGCACCAGACCAGCGGGATAGACTCGGGCCAGAATCTCGCCGACGCCGCCATGCCCATAACCAACCACCGGTGTGCCCAGGCTCAACGCCTCCAGCACCGTGCGCCCGAAGGATTCGGGTCGGGCCGACAGCGACAGCACCAGGGTGGACACCGCGTAAATTTCGCGGATGTCGCTGCGATGGCCGGTAAATAGAATCACATCGCCCAGACCCCGCGCCCGCACCTGTTCCTGCAACTCATCCGCGTAGCGCTGGCGGCGTGGTTCAACCCCGCCGACGATCAGCCCGCGCACCGGTAAACCGCTCGCCCGCAGCCGGGCCATCAACTCGATGAATTCCTCATGGCCCTTGAGCCGGCTCAAGCGTCCCGGCAGGGTCAACACCGGCGCATCCGGCAGTTGCGGATAGTGCCGCCGCCAGTCCGCCAGCCACGCGGCGGAAGGTTGATAGCGATACGGGAACGCTGCGGGGTCCACACCACGCGGGATCACCTGCACTCGCGCTGCGGGCAGTTCGGGATAATGGCGTTGTAGATACTCGCGCACCGTCTCGGACACCGCGATCACCCGCTCGCCGCGAGTCATAATCGCGCTGTAGCGGGAAATCGAATACAGCCCGTGTACGGTGGTGACAAAGCGGGGTCGAGTTGCTGGATCCATACCCCGCCACGCCAGCCAGCCGATCCAGGCCGGCAACCGCGAACGGGCATGGAGGATAGTAATGCGCTGCTCGGTGAGCCAGCGCCGCAGCGGCCAAACCCAGCGCAGAGTGAGCGGCGATTTAACGCCGAGCGACCAGCCGAGATGTTCACTGCCGTCGCGCAGTAATTCCGGCACCAGCCGCCCGCCGCTGGAAATGACTACTGAACGGTGGCCGCACCGAACCAGTTCCCGCGCCACCTCCAGCGTCCCGCGCTCCACCCCGCCGCCGTTCAAGGCCGGCAGCAGTTGCGCCACACTTAAACGAACCATCGCTCAACGATCCAGCGGGCGCAGCGTTCGGCTTCATTGAAGGGCTGGGTAAGTGGGCGAAGCGGCCGATTCCGTTGCCAGTCGGCAAATAAAGTCACCCAACCGTCGCCGGTCAAGCGATCCAGTCCCCGGCTGATGCGGCTGGCGCGCTGTTGCGGTAGCTCCAATACGCCTACCGCCGCCCCGGCGGTCAATGCTTCGTAGACCATGGACACACTGTCGGCGCTTACCCACACCTGTCCAGCGCGGGTCAGTTGCGCCGGCAGCCAATCCGGGCCAGTTTCCGTGACGGGAATCACGCTGAGTCTTTCATCAGCAATGCGCTGTGCGCTTTCCAGAAAACTGGGGGGAGTGCGGCGCGAGGTGGTCAAAGTCCAATGAATCGCGGGATCAGCGGCAATAATCGCGGCGATCTGCTGGCATACCTTCGCGTCATCCCAAGCAAAATGCGCCGACGGACCGCCGATCAGCAGCAATCCCCGGTCGGGTTCCAAAGTGACGGACGGGAAGATGCGGTTCAGCGCCCCACGGGTGGCAAGCACATTCGGGCGAGTGGGCGGCGTGTCATGTTCCGGGATCAGGCAGAGATCGAACAACCGCAGAGGCAAGCTGGGACGCATCAGCACCACCGCTTTACCCCCCCGCGCCCGGCGCGCAGCCAGCAAGGAAAGATGGGTGCGATGACCGGCGCCTAATAACAAATCGGGCACAGGTTGTTGCTTCCAAAGCGGTAGATAACCACATAGCAGACCACTGAGAGCGGTCAATGGCGGCAGCGGGTTCAGCGTCACTATCTCGACCGGCTGCAACCGGGCCAAGGCTTCGGCCAATCCCCGGCTTTGGCTGTCATGGCCGGCTTTGCCATCGCTGAATCGCCAGACGACCAGGGTCGTCATCGGCCAGACCGCCCGCGCCCGAACCGCTGATCAATTCACCAAAATATACTCAGCACCACAGTACGGACACTTGGCTTTGCCGGTGGCTTCGATGGGCAGATAGACCTTGGGATGGGAACACCACAGCATCATGCCCGGCATCGGGCAGGACAGCGGCAAATCATTGCGGCTGACTTCGTAGGTATTCTGGGCATTGGGCATGCCCAGGGCGGGAGCAGTGGCGACAGCGGCCATGGAACGATTCTCCTACTAATGAGGGGTAATTCAGCACCTATCGGCTTCAGACTTGCGTCAGCCATTCGGGATAGATTTCGCGGCGACCATGGACCTGATCGAAATACAACGCCTGCAAGCGCTGGGTGATCGGGCCGCGCCGGCCCGATCCAATAGCGCGACCGTCCACTTCGCGGATCGGCGTGACCTCGGCGGCCGTGCCAGTGAAGAAGGCCTCGTCGGCAATGTACACCTCGTCGCGGGTGATGCGCTTTTCCTTGACCGGAAGACCGAGATCGGCGGCAAAGCGGATAATGGTGTCGCGAGTGATCCCTTCCAGCGCCGAGGTCAAATCCGGGGTATAAATAACTCCATCGCGGATGATGAAGACATTCTCACCGCTACCCTCGGCGACATAACCCTCGGTATCCAGCAGCAGGGCTTCGTCATAGCCGTCGCGCAGCGCTTCCTGCAATGCCAGCATCGAATTCATGTAGTTACCGTTGGCTTTGGCCTTACACATCGTCACGTTGACATGGTGGCGGCTGAACGAGGAGGTACGGATGCGAATGCCGCGCTCCAGGTTCTCCGCACCCAGATACGCGCCCCATTCCCAGGCGGCAACAATGATATGCACCTTGAGGTTGTCGGCGCGCAGCCCCATGCCCTCGGGTCCGTAGAAACACATCGGGCGAAGGTAGGCGCTGGCGAGATTATTGGCGCTTACCGCCTGCCGGCAGGCCTGGTTGATCACATCCTTGCTGTAGGGCATCGGCATCCCGACGATGTGAGCGGAGCGGAACAAGCGGTCGGTATGCGCCTGGAGCCGGAAAATCGCGGTGCCCCGGTCGGTGGCGTAAGCACGAACGCCCTCGAAGACGCCCATGCCATAGTGCAAGGTGTGGGTCAGAACATGAGTATTGGCTTCGCGCCAAGGCACCAGCGCACCGTCATACCAGATCAGACCATCACGGTCGGCCATCGACATTGCAAAATCTCCTCATTATGGGTGTTCAATGGCTGTATCGCCTTCCATCAATTGTCGCCAGACCCGAATCACGTTCTCACGCTCCGCTCGCGCTTCATCTGCGGGAATTTGAGCCGGTTGCTCTTGCAGCGTGAGCCGATGAATGCGGCGGCGCAGCCCCCGGTAGGCATGGCGCAACCGGGCAGCATGAGCAATAGACAACACATCGAAACGTTCCAGCCCGTCAATCTGGCGGATATTGTCGGTGAAAATCAGCAAATCCGGATAGCGATGGGCATTTGCCAGGATTTGATATTGCACCATAAATTCAATATCGGCGATACCACCCCGACCCTGCTTAAGGTCGAAGACCGTGGCGGTGCTGGCATCCAGTTCGGTGCGCATCCGCTCGCGCATCGCGCAGACTTCCTGCCGCAGTACGACCGGATCGCGCTCGCGTTGCAACACCGCACGGCGAATCGTCTGAAACCGCTCGGCCAACGCTGCCGGTCCCGCGACGATTCGCGCCCGCGCCAACGCCTGATGTTCCCAAGTCCAGGCTTGATGCTGCTGATACTCGGCGAACGCCTCAAAGGAACTGACCAATAATCCAGCGCGACCGCTGGGGCGCAGCCGGGTATCCACTTCGTAGAGATCGCCCGCGCCGGTGCGAGTCGTCAGCCAGTAGATCATGCGCTGCACCAACTTGGCGAAGAACGTGGCATTGTCAATCGGGCGCAAGCCAGTGGTCACTTGCTGTTCCCCGGCGCTGTCATGCAGAAACACCAGATCCAGATCGGAACCGTAGTTGAGTTCAATCCCACCCAGTTTGCCGTAAGCAACAATGGCAAACCATGCTTGCCGGGGTACTCCGGCTACCACGCAACAAGGAGGACCAAATTTGGGCAGCACATCGCTCCACGCCAGTTCCAGCACTTTACGCAGCAGGGCTTCGGCAATCCCGGTCAGATGATCACTGACGATCATCAACGGCATGGCGCCACTGACATCGGCAGCAGCGACCCGCAGCACTTGCGCCTGCTTGAAATAGCGCAGGGTGTTCAGCAATTCCTCGGCATCATTGGTCGGTACTCGCGCCAATTGCCGGTCCAGTTCCATTGCCAGTTGTTGGCGATCCAGCGGCGCGTACAGCAGCGCGGGATTCAACAAATCGTCAAGCAGCAGGGGGAAACGAGCCAGATGCTTACTGATCCAGCCACTGGCGGCGCACAGCTTGACCAGATGCGCCAAGGCATGGGGATGATCGGTCAACAGCGCCAAATACACCGAGCGGCGGGCCACCGCTTCCAGCAGCTTGAGGATCCGATCCAGCGTCGCGGTCGGTTGCGGCGAGGCGGCTACCGCCTGCAATACTTGCGGCAACAAGGCATCCAGCCGTTCGCGCCCCCGCGACTCCATGCTTCGATAGCTAAAGCCGGTTTTCAGTGCCTGCAACTGATTCCAGGCGCGGGCGGGTTCCTCGAAGCCGTGTTCGCTCAATAAGCGTTGCGCCCGGTCTTCACCCGGATTGCCCGGCCATAACCTCGCCAACGCATTTCCATCTGATTCGCTATCCGGCTCCGCTGCGCCGCCGAACACCTGCGCGAACTGTTGTAGCACCGCTTCGCCATGCCGGGTCAGTTCCAGGCGGAATGCGGCCCAATCGGGATAGTTCATGGCAACCGCCAACCGCAGTTGTGCCAATTCGTCTTCCGGCAAGTTATGCGTCTGCTGATCCGCCCACGCCTGCAAGCGATTTTCGACCCGGCGCAGAAATTCATACGCCTGTTTGAGACTGCTCACCGCGCTGTCCGGCAAGCGGCCACTAACGGCCAGATGATCCAGCACCCGTAGAATGCTGCGTTGCCGCAACACGGGATCGCGCCCACCGTAAACGAGCTGGAAAGCTTGGCCGATGAATTCGATCTCGCGGATGCCGCCCGGCCCCAATTTGATATTGCGTCGCATTCCCTTGCGCTCGACTTCTTGCGCGATCAGCGCCTTCATCCCGCGCAGCGCCGCGAAGGCGCCGTAATCCAGATAACGGCGGTACACGAATGGCCGCAATTCCTCCAGCAGCCGCGCCCCGGCTTCGCGGTCGCCGGCGATGCAGCGCGCCTTGATCATGGCGTAGCGTTCCCAGTCGCGGCCATGGTTCTGGTAATAATCCTCGAAAGCGGCAAAGGAAATCGCCAGCGGCCCAGCATCACCGAATGGCCGCAAGCGCATATCCACCCGGAATACGAAACCGTCAGCCGTCGGCTCGGCCAAGATTTTGATCAGGCGCTGACCGAGCCGGCGGAAAAATTCCTCGTTACTGATGACCTTCGCCCCGTGGGTCTGGCCTTGGCATGGATAGGCGAAAATCAGGTCAATATCCGAAGAGAAGTTGAGTTCACCGCCACCCAGCTTACCCATCCCCAACACCACCAGCCGTTGCGGCTGACCTTCGGCGTCACCCGGTACCCCGAAACGCCGACATTGCCAGCCATGTAGCCGATCCAGCGCGGTGCTGACGGCGACCTCCGCCAGTTCCGACAGATCGCCCAGCGTTTCCTCCAACCCGGCCAGTCCGGCCAAATCGCGCCAGGCGATGCGCATCATTTCCCGGCGGCGGAATCGGCGTAGCGCCACCGCCAGACCGGTTTCATCCGCTGTGTCGGCGACCTGCCGATCCAGCCGGGCGGCGTACTCTCCCGGCGCGAAAGGAGTCGTCAGATCGCCACTGGACAGCAAATCAGCCAGCAGTGCCGGATCGCGGATGCAGGCGCGAGCCACAAATTCGCTGCCCGCCCAAACGGTGATCAGTGGCTCCAGCAGCGGGCCGGTGGGCAGCGGGACGCCCACTGCGGAGGCTGCCGGGTTAAAACTTTCCCAGTATTGAGCAAGCTCTTGCCGCAGCGGCTCCGGCAGCCGGTTCAGACCCGCTTCAAATTCGGTCATCACCGGCTGCCTTGGCGATGATCGCAATCACTGTGGCGCCGGTGCTTCCGTGTTGCCATCCGGTTCCACTGGCACCTCTTCGCTGTTGCTGTCTTCACTCGCCGCCGGCAACGGAATTTCCTTACCGTTCACCAACAGTTTGCCGCCTTCAAACCGCGCCGTGGATTTGTACTGATCGCCTTCCAGCCGGAGGAAACCGGCCGCCATGACCCCTTCGAGCTGCTGCGCTGCCTGCCCCTCGCTCATCTTGTTCAATTCCGTTTCAAGCAACGCCTTGGACACCGTGACATCGGCTGATCCTTTTTCCAGCGCAGCCAGCAGTCCCATCGGATTTTGCATCGAATTCATCAGGTCGAAGTCCTGGAAGTTCAGCACCAGCTTACCCTGCCATGTGCCCTCGCTCAGCTTGGCCTGGGTGTCGAGCGCGAATTCCGGTTTGCCAAGCAACAAGGCTTTCATCAGCTTCGGCAACTCGTCCATCGCTTGCGGATCGTCAGGCTTACCGGCCAGTTTTTGTTGCCACTGCTGCAATTGCAGCACGGCAGCACCATCCAGATTGCGCAGTGCCAGCCGCAGACTGCCGCTGCCACTGCGTTGATTTGCGCTGATCTGGTCCGCCTTAATCACGACTTCACCGGCGACCTGCTGGGTGCCTTGCGGGCTGAGCGCGCCGGTTATAGTGAGATTGGTGATGACGACTGGAGCGCCGGTAGCCTGATCCTGGGCGCGCAGTTCGCCGATTCTGAAACTGGATTCGCCAAACATCAGATCGAAGGCGCCCTTGCGCTGGTTCACGTCCAGACTCAGGTTGCTGAACTTGACCTGACCCGCGCCGCTGGCGGGCTGCCCTTCACTGGCGGTCGGTTTTTCGATCACGTCCAGACTGGCAACCGTCATCTTGCCCCGCACCGCCGTACCGCGTGGCGCGACTTGAAACTGGCCTTGCAGACCGGAGAAATTCAGGCTTTGCATCTCTTCGACGTTGCTCAAGGTCAACGGTGGCATCGTCACCAGCGTATCGCTGGCACCATCAAAACCCACCTGCGAGATTGCTACAATCGGTTCCTGTCCACCGTACAGCTTCGCCAGTTCGCGGGTCCAGGCGCTGCTGTCCGGATCCAGCGTGGCGCGCACCACCGCCCCGCCCCAGTTCATCGGCACCCCCGGCACATTCCGACCGGCCAGCGGCAACGGACCGTGGTAAATATCCTGCCGGATTGAGAACGAGGGATCAGTCTCCTTGGACTCACTGCCTTCCGGCAGCGTGAACTGGACGCGGGTTACGGAGTGGGACGAGAGCAGTCCGCGTTCGTAACGAACGGTCGTGAACTTGATATTGGGATTTTTCGAGCCTTCGGTGAGCGCATCCTGATACCAGCGCTCCGCCTGCATCCCCGACCAGTACGCCACGCCCGCAAACCCCGCTGCGGCCAGCACCAGAATCACGACCACTCCAACCAGTTTTTTCATCGGTTTTCCCTCATTGTTTCAATCGCGGCATTATTTCATAAACCGCCCACAAAAAAGCCCCGCCGAAGCGGGGCTTTTTCTTTCAGACCAGACTGCTTTCAGGCGATGCTTACATCATGCCGTCCATGCCACCCATACCGCCCATGCCACCCATGCCGCCGCCCATGCCGCCCATGCCGCCCGCTTCCTTCTTGGGCAGTTCGGCCACCATGCACTCGGTGGTGATCAGCAGCGCGGCCACGGAGGCCGCATTCTGCAAGGCGTAACGGGTCACCTTGGTGGGGTCCAGGATACCCATGGCCACCATGTCGCCATACTCGCCGGTGGCGGCGTTGTAGCCATAATTGCCGCTGTTCTCCAGAATCTTGTTCAGGATCACCGAAGGTTCTTCGCCCGCATTGGCGACGATCTGGCGCATTGGCTCTTCCATGGCGCGCAGCGCGATGGAAATACCGACATCCTGATCGCTATTGCTGCCCTTCAGATACTTGATCGCTTGCAGCGCGCGGATCAGCGCTACGCCGCCACCGGCGACCACGCCTTCTTCAACCGCCGCGCGGGTGGCATGCAGCGCATCTTCGACCCGGGCCTTCTTTTCCTTCATCTCGATCTCGGTCGCAGCCCCAACTTTGATCACCGCCACGCCGCCGGCCAGCTTGGCGACGCGCTCCTGCAACTTCTCCTTGTCGTAGTCGGAGGTGGCTTCTTCAATCTGGCGGCGAATCTGATCGACCCGGCCCTTGATCTCGTCGGCCTTGCCCGCGCCGTCAATAAGGGTGGTGTTTTCCTTGCCGACCACGACCTTGCGGGCGGTGCCCAGATCAGCCAAGGTGGTTTTCTCCAGGCTCAAGCCGACTTCCTCGGAAATCACCTGGCCGCCGGTCAGAATGGCGATGTCCTGCAACATGGCCTTGCGGCGGTCGCCGAAGCCCGGCGCCTTGACGGCGGCCACTTTGACGATGCCGCGAATGGTGTTGACCACCAAGGTCGCTAGCGCCTCGCCTTCGACATCCTCGGCGACGATCAGCAACGGCTTGCTGGCCTTAGCCACGCTCTCCAGCACCGGCAGCAGGTCGCGGATACCGGAAATCTTCTTGTCGTACAGCAGGATCAACGGGCTTTCCAGCTCCGCCGTCATGTTCTGCTGGTTGTTGAGAAAGTAGGGCGAGATATAGCCGCGATCGAACTGCATGCCTTCGACGACATCCAGTTCATTGTCCAGGCCCTTGCCTTCCTCGACCGTGATCACGCCTTCCTTGCCGACCTTCTTCATCGCGCTGGCGATGATTTCGCCGATGGCTTCATCCGCATTAGCGGAAATGGTGCCCACCTGGGCAATGGCCTTGTCGTCGGTGCAGGGCTTGGATAGGGTGCGCAGTTGCTCGACCGTGGCGGTCACCGCCTTGTCAATGCCGCGCTTCAGGTCCATGGGATTCATGCCGGCGGCAATGGCCTTCATGCCTTCGCGGACGATGGCCTGAGCCAGCACGGTGGCGGTGGTGGTGCCGTCGCCGGCCACGTCGGAGGTTTTGGACGCGACTTCCTTGACCATCTGCGCGCCCATGT
>NZ_CBTK010000059.1 GCF_000531125.1 Candidatus Contendobacter odensis Run_B_J11
AAGTTTCTCTTATCAGTATATGCTAATTTACTATCACGGGAAAATTTACAGAAGGAAAAAATGTCTGACTGCGCTTTTGAAATCACACGGTTTCACAGTGGTGGAGTTCATTGGAGTTCGAGATTCCTCTTTGCAGTGGGAAGCCCTGATTCTAGTGGCGAGAAAAACCGGATTATCGGAACCGGTGGGCAATAAATCATAGACTCGGAACTGTTGAATAGTGCTTGCGATTTTTTCTATTTTTACTACTGAAGTGAGGCATTACACCATGCACCTGAGAACCCGGTTTGGACTGATTATTTTGTTCTCATTTACCCTGACCGCTACTGCGGCAGAACCTATCCTTATTCGCTTTTCTCACGTCGTAGCGGAGCAGACCCCCAAGGGAAGCAGCGCCAATCGCTTCAAACAACTGGTTGAAGAAAAAATGGCGGGTAAGGTCGTAGTAGAAGTGTTTCCTAATGCCAAATTATATGACGACGACCAGGTTTTTACCGCCTTGCTAAGCAACGATGTCCAGATCGCTGCGCCCTCCTTGTCCAAGTTCAGTACCATAACCAAGGCATTACAAGTTTACGATCTGCCTTTCCTGTTCAACGATCTATCTGCTGTGGAACGATTCCAGAGCAGCGAGACCGGCAAACACTTATTGGATTCATTGAATGGCAAGGGGATTAAAGGATTAGGGTACTGGCCCAATGGGATGCGAGTGATATCCGCCAACCGGCCATTGCGCACCCCAACAGATTTACGGGAATTAACCCTTCGGATTGAACCGTCAAAAGTCATCGAGGAACAGTATCGGCAACTCGGCGCCATCCCGATAAAACTCTCGTTCGTTCATACTCGGGACGCACTACGCCGTGAACTGATCGAGGGGCAGGAAAATACCTGGAGCAACATTTATTCTCAGCGCTTCCAGGCATCACAGACCTACATCACCGAGACTTACCATAGTTTCCAAGGCTACATGCTCATCACCAGCAAAGATTTCTGGGACGGACTTCCAACCGACATTCGCAGCGGATTGGAAGCGATTCTAGTGCAGGTGACTGAAGAGATCACAGCGCGGGCCGCTGAAGAGAATCGTCGGGATCAGCAGGCCATCATCAACGAGGGCAACATTAAAATCATCACGCTGACGGATCAGGAACGGGAAAGCTGGCGTCAGGCCATGATCCCGGTATGGCAATCCTTCGCGAACCAGATCGATCCGGCGGTGATCGCCACCGCACAAGCGGCTAATATCAGCAGGCGCAACAACCTGTTGAGCGAAGGGATTAGCCGATCAAGAACAGGGAGTAGCGACATGGAGTTAACGGGGCCATAGGAGCGCAGATTTCCCGGTATTATCGCCACCCTTGATTGAGGCGCCATAACCGAGAAATCAGGCTTGGGATTAGACTCTCCGGTCGCATTCCGCGTTTTCCCACAACTGGGAAAATGCGGCTTTTTTGGCGTTTGATGCCACTGCGCCTTTGCTTTCATTGAAAATCTGGAGGTTATTTGATGAAAACACAAAGTCATCAGAAACAGATCATCCTTCTGGTTCTATCCATGGTTCTAGCCATGATGTCCTACTGGATTCCGCTGCCACCCGGACCTCAAATACTGAATCCAGGGTTCCCTGAAGCGACTGTACCGGCCACGCTCACAGAATCGGCGCCCTCTAATCGCGAACCGGCGACGGCAATGCGACTTCCAGTAACGGCGGGAACTCCGCAAACCACCAATCCTGCTGATAACGTCGTAACGCGACCCGATGACAGCACGAAATCTGTTAAGAATCTAATAGAGTTACCGCAGTTATCCGATGATGAAAGGAATCCATTAAATCACTCAAAGCTCGTGCCGATCACAGATCAAAATCGCTATCTGAAACATTAGAGCTTCATCAACATTTGTGCAAGGCGCAGCAATAGTAGACACATCTGGCCGAGTTACTGCCTGAGCTTTAATACGCCGCCTGCACCATAAAATTGACCCGTGGACTCAGCCAGCCCTCGTCCCCTACATTTACCTCCTGAAACGGATAACCCCAATACAGCGCTGCATGAATTTTAGTGCTGGGATCCCAACGGACTCCCACCCCGGCGCTGTAAATCGAATTCGGATCCAGATCGAACTCGCCCTTGTTCTTGGCCCAGCCATAATCTGCGAATGCGGCCAATTGCACCTGCCCTTCGTTAGGACCGCGACTGACGCCGGCCAGGGGTAATTCATACACCGGTACCCGGAACTCCAGAGAAGTAACGAAGCACTGATCACGCACCAGAGTGTTTTCCGGGTAACCTCGCACCGTTTCAAGACCGCCCAGCGCGCACTTTTCCATCGGCAGCAGCGGATCATCGGCCAGTTGCAGAATCGCTTTGAAAATAACCTGATAATCCCGTTCCCCGAAGCGCCGCGCCCACTGAAACTGGCCCAGCCAGGCCACGAACTGACCATCCGGCTCGAACGCACGGACGGTCGCTCCGAACGCATCGAGTCCAAAGCTGAAGGTGGAACGTGCGGCGATCACCTGATCCAGCCGCCGATCCAGCCATTCCTGATCCAATCGCACCAGCGCTACAGTCGCTTGTCCGTCATCCTCCTTGTCCGATGTAAACGGGAATGGGGTTCCTCCTAAATAGGATTCGCTATGCCGCCGCTCCAGATTCATGCCCAAAGAAAAGCTCTGCTGCGGCGTTTGATAGACCGGCTGCGTCAGAGAGAGGCCATAGGTTTGCAAGGTACTGGTGATATCCAGGGTATCAAAGCGATCCTCGATGACCGAGGTCTCATTCCGCTCAGCCCACACCTGCACCGTGGTGTCACGCGCATTCAAGGGCCGGGCATAGAACACCCGCCAGTCGGTGGTGCTGCTCTCCAGACTATGCCCATAACTCAGCCCCAGACTGTCGCCAACTCCAGTCAGATTACGGTCCAGCCCATACAGGTAGGCTCGCGTCGCGCCCACACTGGGCGGATTGTTGTTAGCCACCGCAAAGCCGATTTCATAGGGCCGGTTCTCCCGCACCCCCAATTGCAATACCCCTTCCCCCGGCTGTACTCCGGGCGCCAGTTCCGCCTGAAGCTGTTCAATCAAGGGATTTTGTTGCAGCCGTTGCAGCCGATCCTGAAGCTCCTGAACATTGAGCGGTGCATCCGCGTCCGGGCGCAGGCGATCCTGAAAATAAGCGGCGGGTAAGTGAGTGTTGCCGGTCACGTCCATCTCGGACAGCCGCCCCTCGACGATGCGAATCCGCACGATTCCCTGCCCAACCGGCTGATCGGGAATGACAGCACCGGAATTGAGATAGCCGCGCTCGACGTAATACAGCGTCAACTGACGCCGCACCTCCTGCAACTCCTCGGCAGTGAGCGCACGGTTAATATAGGGAGCGGTCACTGCCGCCAGTTCTTCGGCACTAAATACGGTGTTCCCGGTCAGTTCAAACTGGCGCACCACCACCCGCTCGCGGGTGGACAGTGGTGATTCGCCGGACGGCGGCGGTGCCGGACTGGGCGATAAAGCCGGGGCAGCCGGTCTGGCGTAATCGGGGGTCGCCCAACTCCGTGCTCTCGATTGCGGTTCCCAGGCATCCATTTCCTGGGAGCCGGCGTTGAGCGGTAACCCGGTCATCAGGCTCAGCGCGGCACCATACAAAACCCAGCAGACGAATGGGCGGCAACCGTTATTAGGGTCAATGTTGTTGATCATCGGATAACCTTGGTTTTGATGCTTCAACCCTGCATATTAGTCGAGCTTCGGTCAGTCTGCTTTTCCCTACACCCATCCTGAGAGTCGCTCCTGGAATGACTGCTTCACCCTTTCACCTGAGTCCGTTGACCCACCGCCGGCTGGCCCACTTTCGCGCCAACCGCCGCGGATACTGGTCGCTGTGGGGGTTTCTGCTCCTGTTCGGATTGAGCCTGGGCGCCGAATTCATCGCCAACAATCGCCCGCTGCTGATCTATTACCAGAGTTCATTCTATGCTCCCGTGATTACGGACTATGCCGAAACCGATTTTGGCGGAGTATTCCCCAGTGAAGCCAATTATCGCGATCCGTATCTGGCGGGATTGATCAATGAACACGGCTGGATGATTTGGCCGCCGATCCGCTTCCGCTACGACACTGTTAATTACAATTTACCGGTTCCGGCGCCGGCGCCACCCTCCGCCGAGAATTGGCTGGGCACTGACGATCAGGGCCGTGATGTGCTGGCGCGGCTGATTTATGGCTTGCGGCTTTCGGTGCTGTTCGGGCTGCTATTAACCTTGACTTCCTCGATCATCGGGGTTGCGGCGGGCGCAGTGCAGGGTTATTTCGGCGGGCGGGTGGATTTGCTGTTTCAGCGTTTTCTGGAAGTCTGGGGCGGACTGCCGCAGTTGTTTATCCTGATCATCGTCTCCAGCGTGGTGACGCCGGGGTTCTGGACCCTGCTGCTGATTCTGATGCTGTTTGGCTGGACTTCACTGGTCGGAGTGGTGCGGGCGGAGTTTCTGCGCGCCCGCAATTTTGATTACGTTCGCGCTGCCCGCGCCTTGGGTATGGCCGATGGGCGCATCATGTTCAAGCATGTTCTGCCCAATGCCATGGTAGCGACACTGACTTTTATGCCATTTATCCTGTCCGGCTCCATCGTAGCGCTCACTGCGCTGGACTTCCTCGGCCTGGGACTGCCGCCAGGTTCGGCATCGCTGGGTGATCTGTTGCGCCAAGGGAAGGAGAATTTGCAAGCCCCGTGGCTGGGAATCGCCGGCTTTGTGGTGGTGGCGCTGATGTTGAGTCTGCTGGTATTCGTCGGCGAGGCGGTACGGGATGCCTTCGATCCGCGAAGAAATGCCCAGTGAGTGGCGAGCAGCGATTTTCAACAACTGCCATGTTTAGGCGTCTAATAGCGGCAATAACCCCTTCGACTCCTGCTCATGGCCCTTTCTAAAACGTCTCTTATCCTGACTGGATTGATTCTCGCTGCCGGCGCTGCGGCATTCAGCTATTGGCCAGGTAGCAAAACTCAGCCGCAACCCCGTTACCGCAGTCAGATTGTGGATCGCGGCGACATCGTTCAAACCATCACCGCGAACGGTACTCTGAACCCGGTGGTGCTGGTCAACGTGGGTACCCAGGTATCCGGCACTGTTCGCAAAATTCACGCTGACTTTAACGACCGGGTGAAGGAAGACCAGGTGCTGGCTGAACTCGATCCCGCGCTGTTCCAGGCCCAGGTCAACCAAAGCGAAGCCAATGTGTTGAGCGCCCAGGCGGCGCTGCAACTGGCGCAGATCAAGATTGATCGGATCATCCTCCTCCAGCGCAAAAATCTGGTGTCCAAGGAGGAACTGGATATCGCTCGTCAGCAGGTGGACGCCGCCACCGCCCAGGTCAAATTGGCCGAAGCGCAACGGGAACGCGACCGGATCAATCTGCGCAATAGCGTGATCCGCTCGCCGATTTCCGGGGTGGTAGTAGCCCGCAGCGTGGATGTAGGTCAGACCGTCGCCGCCAATTTCCAGACTCCAACCCTGTTCCAGATCGCTCAGGATTTACGGAAAATGCAGATTAACACCAGCATCGCCGAAGCCGATGTGGGTAGCCTCCAGCCGGAGATGGCCGCAACTTTTACCGTAGATGCTTACCCCGATCAGCGTTTCCTGGGCCGCATCCGTCAGGTGCGCCTCAATCCGACCATTCAGCAGAATGTGGTGACCTACAACGTAGTGGTGGACGTAGACAACGCTGATGGCCGACTGATGCCGGGGATGACCGCCTACGTCAGCGTCAATGCTGCTGGGCGCAAGAACGTGTTGCGGGCACCTAATGCTGCCCTGAGTTTCCAGCCACGTCGCAGCGACGATGAGAGCAGTGGCCCACGCCCGCCGGCCAAAGATCGCAAAACCCAGGTGCATGTTCTCGATGAACGTGGGCAACTCAAACCAGTGCCGGTCGAAACCGGCCTCACTGACAACACCTTGACCGAGATCATCAGCGGCGACCTCAAGCCAGGCGACCGGGTAGTGACCCGTGAAACCGGCAGCAAGCGCGACGCTGGCGCGGGCAGCAGCAATTTCCGGTTCAGAATGTAGGCCAACACACCGATAAATGCTATTAAAATAAAAAACTTAAAAATAATACCCGTATGCGGTCGTTGCGGCAGTAAGCGGCAGTGTGTAGGTTATTGCAGAGCCTTCCACACAAATTTCGGCACAGCCCAAATCCGAGGAGGAAACCGATGAATAAAAACCCTTTGATGCTGATTATTCTACTAACATCGCCCGCTTGGGGCGATGTGTACAAGTGCCCGCAACCCGAAGGCCCGCCTAAATTTCAGCAGATGCCCTGTACCATTACTGGCGAAGGCGAAAAAATCTCAGTGGATGCGCCTAAGCCCAGCAGCGAGGGGGGTTTGCGCGAGGGCGAAAAAGCCTACCTGCAATCGCAGGGCGAATACCGTAAGAAACAGGAAGAAGATGCTCAAATGGAGCACAAGCGCCAAGAAGCCATAGCGGTTGAAAAGCGCAAAGCTGAAGCGGCGGAAAGCCAAGCCCGTGCGACGTGGTACATGGGATCGATGATGGGGCTTCGTCCACGCTAGTGGTCGTAACTAATGGAAATGGAACCACTGATTCAAGTGGCTAGGCTGGGCAAGGATTACCCGCTGGTCGGCGGTGGGGTAACCCCGGTATTGCGTGACATTGATTTGTCCATCGCGCCGGGTGAGTTCGTGGCGATTATGGGACCGTCCGGTTCGGGCAAGTCTACCTTTATGAACATTCTGGGTTGCCTCGATACGCCCAGCGTCGGCGTTTACCACCTGGCCGGTCAATCGGTGGCCACGCTCGATTCTGACCGGTTGGCGGAACTGCGCAATCGCCACATCGGCTTTGTGTTTCAGGGCTTCAACCTGCTGCAACGCTCCAGCATTGTGGACAACGTGGGATTACCCTTGCTGTATGCCGGAGTCGGCAAGGCGGAACGGCGGCGGCAAGCGCAATCCTTGCTGGAGCAAGTTGGACTGGGGCATCGCGCCGACGCCCGTCCCAATCAACTGTCCGGCGGCCAGCAGCAACGAGTCGCCATTGCCCGCGCTTTGGCGAACCAGCCGCCGCTGATTCTGGCCGATGAGCCCACCGGCAATCTCGACACTCAGACCAGCACCGAGATCATGACCCTGTTCCGCCGACTCAATGCGGAACAGGGTATTACCTTGATCCTGGTCACTCACGAACCGGACATTGCCCGTTACGCCCGCCGCTTGGTGCGCTTCAAGGATGGGCATATCGTCCACGACGGCGAGGTGCGGCTATGAGCTGGCACGCGGCTCCCGCCGAAGCCTGGCAAGCCTTGGGCGCTAACCGGCTCCGCACCGCGCTCACCATGCTGGGCATGATTATCGGAGTCGGGGCGGTGGTGCTAATGCTGTCCGTCGGCGAAGGGGCGCGCAGCACCGTCAATCAGGCGATCAACGCGATGGGCAGCGAGTTATTGCTGGTGGTGCCCGGCGCCAGCAGCGCCAGTGGCCTGCGATTCAGCGCCGGCACCGCGTCCACCCTGACCTTGAGTGACGCCCAGGCGATGACGCAACTGGCCTCGCTGAGCGCAGTCGCACCGGTGTTTCCCAACAGCGCCCAACTGGTTTACGGCTCCAACAACTGGAACACTACGGTCTATGGCGCGACCCCGGATTATCTGACGGTGCGTTCCTGGAATCTCGAATCCGGCCAACCGTTTACTGCGGGCGATGTGCGGCGCGGGGCGCGGGTGGCGCTGATTGGTCAGCAGGTGGCAAGCAATCTATTCGGCAGCCAGGATCCATTGGGGCAAACCCTCCGGGTCAAAAATCTGCCCTTTCTGGTGGTCGGGGTGCTGGAACGCAAGGGCCAGTCGCTGGATGGGCGCGATCAGGACGACGCGATCATCGTGCCGATCACCACCGCCCAGACCAAGCTGTTCGGCAATACCTTTCCTGGAACGGTACGCTTCATCACCGCTCAAGCCCGTTCCTCCGCCCACATGGCGGACGCCGAGGCTGACATTACCCAACTGCTGCGCGCCCGTCACCGGCTGAGCGAGGGCGAGGATAACGACTTCACCATCCGCAATTTGACCGCGATTGCGGAAACCGCCGCGCTGTCGGCGCGGGCGCTGGCGGTGATGCTGGGGGCTATCGCTTCGGTATCGCTGCTGGTCGGCGGCATCGGGATTATGAACATCATGCTGGTGTCGGTCACCGAGCGCACCCGCGAGATCGGGATTCGGATGGCGATTGGCGCTCGCCGCCGCGATATCCTGTTGCAATTTCTGCTGGAGGCGTTGCTGCTGTGTGGACTCGGCGGACTGGCCGGGGCGGCGGTGGGCGTGGGCGGGGCGTGGTTGGTGAGCGAACTGGCCGAAATGACTGTAGTCGTGACCGGACGATCTATCGCGCTGTCGTTTCTGTTCGCGGCGGGTATCGGTGTGTTCTTTGGTTTCTATCCGGCCCGCAAAGCCGCGCTGCTCAAACCGGTCGAGGCATTGCGGCATGAGTAATACCGTTTCTCAATAGCTTCTGAACCGCAGATTCCCCCTTGCCTATGGGTTAAGCAGGGGCTAGCCTGTATAAATTGAGTACCTGATTGCATCCTTCCCATTATTCTTTACCGCGTACATCAGGCTATCGGACAGGTCGATTACCTCGTCAACGGTATGTGGGATATTGTCAATGAACGTCAATACCCCAATAGAAAATGTGACAGGCCATTTGTTTTTTTCCATTTCACCCAAAAGACAGAGTTGAATTTTTGAGGTAATGATTTGCGCAGCTTCTTGGCCGCTTTCTGGGAAAAATAATGCAAATTCATCACCGCCCAATCGTGCGCAGAGATCAGTGCTTCGTAATTGAGTCCTTGCTAAGTCGGCCACTGTACAGAGAACTAAATCACCTGCTCTGTGACCAAATTTATCATTAAGTTGCTTAAAATTATCAATGTCAATATAGGCCACAGTAAAAGGGTGTTTATATCGTTTTGAACGATCAATCTCCATTTGCAGAAGATCGCTAAAAGCTCGTCTATTGAGCGCTCCTGTCAAATAATCGGTGAAGGCTAAAGCTGTTTGCTTTTCCAAAGCATCCTTCAGTACTGACAATAGCAATGTTAAAACAAGAAAGATGCCAAAAACTACTGTGCTGTTCCAGTAAAATATAGCAGTATGCGAATAAGTATGTCCAGACGAACTATCAGCAAAAGCCCAAGCAAGAGCATTGACGATAGCCACCACTATTCCCAGTAGCCTACCCCCAAACCAAGTAACTATAGCTATGGGAATGAGATAGAATAATGTACATATAACTTCCTCCTGTAAATTTTCCTGTGATTCGCACGACGGGTTGGGTGAGTACAACGCACACCTCTCAGCAAGATCAAAGAGTTAGATGAAGCCGATGTTCTAGCCCAAGCCGCAAATCATCGCCATCACAGGAAAATTTACAGGAGGTATAACTTCATATCCTGTAAAAGTATCGAAAAAAAATATTACGGGTATAAGACCAAACCCAATCATCACCCAGAAAAATTTGCTTAGAGCGTATCTGAAGGTGGGCTGCATGGTACTTCTCTCTCCTGATTCTTCATGGGATTAACACGCTTTTAGCCGATTGACTTGGTAGAAGCTATAGCGCTCCTATACAGGTTGTGGAACTGATCACGGACAGGCGCGAGGTCAGCAGGTGTAGGGTGGGCAATGCCCACCCTACAGATAGCTGGCTCCACAAGAACAGTCGAAGAACCAAAAAAGCCGACCCGAAGGTCGGCTTGAAACTTCACGCAGTCACTGGAATCAGGCGGCTGCGGCGACCGTCCACACTTCCGGCGCTTTCTCGGCGCGCGCCCCAAACTCCTGGCGCTGCTTTTCCAGCTCCGGCGGCAGTTGGGCGCCAAACTTGGCGAAGAAAGTCTTGATTTCTTCGATCTCGTTGATGGTTTCGGCGCGGCTGATGCTGGTGATGGTCTCGAACTGCGCCTTGGAGAAATCCAGCCCTTCCAGGTCCAGGTCTTCGTAGCGCGGCATCAAGCCGAATGAGCTTTCCACCGCCCCGACCTTGCCGTTCACCCGCTCGACAATCCACTTCAGCACCCGCATGTTCTGACCGTAGCCCGGCCATACGAACTTGCCATCCGGGCCTTTGCGGAACCAGTTGGTGCGGAAGATCATGGGCAGCTTGACATCGGTGCGCTTGCCCATGTTGACCCAGTGACCCCAGTAGCTCGCCATGTTGTAGCCGCAGAACGGCAGCATGGCGAACGGATCGCGGCGAATGCCGGTCACGCCAATCGCTGCTGCGGTGGCTTCGGAACCCATCGTGGCGGCCATGAATACGCCGTGGTTCCAGTCGAACGCCTGATACACCAGCGGGAAGGTCTTGGACAGCCGACCGCCGAAGATGAAGGCTGAGATCGGCACGCCCGCCGGGTCTTCCCAAGCCGGGTCAATGGTCGGGCATTGCGAAGCAGGGGCAGTGAAGCGGGAATTGGGATGAGCGCCGGGACGACCGCAATCCGGGGTCCAGTCCTGGCCGGTCCAGTCAATCCCGTGCGCGGGCGCGGCTACGCCCATGCCTTCCCACCACACATCGCCATCGTCGGTCAGCACGACATTGGTGAAGATCGAGTTTTCCTTGCAGGATTCCATCGCCATCGGGTTGGAATCGTAGGAAGTGCCGGGGGCCACGCCGAAGAACCCGGCTTCAGGGTTGATGGCGCGCAGGGTGCCGTCAGCGGTGGGTTTGATCCAGGCAATATCGTCGCCGACGGTCAGCGCCTTCCAGTTGCCGAAGCCCTTGGGCGGGACAATCATGGCGAGGTTGGTTTTGCCGCAGGCGCTGGGGAACGCCGCCGCCACATAGGTCTTCTGGCCTTCGGGTGATTCCAGGCCGAGGATCAGCATGTGTTCGGCCAACCAGCCTTCGTCGCGGGCCATTGAAGACGCGATACGCAGCGCCAGACACTTCTTGCCCAGCAGGGCGTTGCCGCCGTAGCCGGAACCGTAGGACCAGATTTCGCGGGTTTCGGGGAAATGGACAATGGCTTTCTTGGCAATGTCGGGCTGGCACGGCCACGGCACATCCTTCTGGCCTGGTTCCAGCGGTGCACCGACTGAATGGACGCACGGTACAAAGAAACCGTCGCTGCCCAAGGTGTCCAGCACCTTCTGACCCATGCGAGTCATGATCTTCATGTTGACCACGACATAAGCCGAATCGGTAAGCTCGATGCCGATTTGGGCAATCGGGCTGCCGATAGGCCCCATGCTGAACGGAATGACATACAGTGTGCGGCCCTTCATGCAGCCAGCCATCAGTTCTTTCAACTGCGCCCGCATTTCATCCGGCGGCATCCAGTTGTTGGTCGGACCGGCATCTTCCTTATTCAGGCTGCAAATGAAGGTGCGATCTTCCACCCGCGCCACGTCAGAGGGGTGCGAGCTGGCAAGATAAGAGTTAGGGCGCTTCTCCTGATTCAGCTTGACGAAGGTTCCCGAAGCGACCATTTCGGCGCACAGACGATCATATTCTTCCTCTGAACCGTCGCACCAGACGATGTGATCGGGCTGAGTCAGGGCAGCGACTTCGTCCACCCAACTCAACAGCTTGGCGTTACTGGTTCGGGTTTTGCCATCATGAGTGATTGCCATCTAGGGACTCTCCTATGCTTGAATGCGATGGGGTTGAAGTATGTATCAGTGAGTATGGCCGCCCTCCATGGCGAGACGCCAGAATATCCTGGCGAAACCGGTTTAGCCCTGTAAATGAAGATTAGCATCAAGCGGTTTTAGATGCCACCAATCCCACGGGGCAAACCACCCCGGTGCCGGCCAGTCCGCAATAGCCGCCGGGGTTTTTGGCCAGATATTGCTGGTGATATTCCTCGGCATAATAAAACGCGGGCGCAGGGCGGATTTCCGTGGTGATCGGTCCATAACCGGCTGTCGTTAAAGCGGATTGGTAGGCCGTGCGCGAGGCTTCGGCGACGGTCTGCTGCTCCGGGCCACTGGTATAAATCGCCGAGCGGTATTGAGTGCCGCTATCGTTGCCCTGGCGCATTCCCTGGGTCGGATCGTGCGCCTCCCAGAACACTGCAAGCAAGGCAGCGTAGGGAATGATTGCGGGATCGAACACCACGCGCACCACTTCGGCATGTCCAGTCTGCCCCGTGCAGACCTCCTCGTAGCTGGGATTGGGGGTATGGCCGCCGGCGTAACCCACCATGGTTGAATACACGCCATCGAGTTTCCAGAACCGCCGCTCTGCGCCCCAGAAACAGCCCAAGCCGAAGAGGGCCAGTTGCAGACCTTCAGGGAAAGGCGGCGCGATCCGGTGGCCGTTAACGGCGTGCCGTTCCGGGACCGGCAGCGATTGCGAGCGACCGGGCAAGGCTTCTTCAGGGCGGGGCAGAGTGAGTTTTTTCTGGGCGTAGAAACCAAACATGGCGCGAATCTCAGTCGGGGATAATTCCACCTTGACCCATCATCGTCGCCGAGGTTCAGCCGCTGGCTCAGCAGGGCATCTCTCAGGCTTTACCCACCCGCCCGCTCTTTGCCACCCGCTTGCGCGCCGGTGCAGTTGCCACTTCGGTCAATCGCACCGAACCCACCGCGCCGATGCCCGCCTTCCGCCCAGCCGCAGTTAGATACACCCGCCAGAAGGCGATGACTTTTCCATCACGGCTGAAGGAATCTGCGCGCATCTCGATCAGCCCAACCCCGGCCAGCCCTTCCAACAGCCGTTCGAAGGTCCGTCGGTCCTTCCCGGTTTCCGCCAGCCGTTCGTGTAACTGGCGCACGGTCTGGCCTTCGCCCCCACTTAACGTCTCCAGCACCTGCAAGGCCAGCCGGGATTCGGCAGCATTGAGCCGCCGCACCCGCCGCGCCGCTGAGGCGTGTGGCGCACACACATCGCAAATTCCGCAAGGCTGATCGTCGTCGCGGTCACCGAAATGTTGCACCAGCCGCACCATCCGGCAACCGGTGGCTTTATCGGCGAACTCCAGCATTTGCTGGGGTTCGCGCAGCTTGTGGGCACTTTGCTGTTCATAGGGCTGCCGCCAGCCATTCCCGCCCCGGCAGACGTTGCCCTCGCCATCACGCCGGGCGCCGCCATGCACCAGCAGCTTTTCCACCGCGACGTCGAACACCTCCGGATCCATCCCTAGCTCGTCGCGCAGCACCGGTTTAGGCAGGAAGTCGGCGCTCAGGGCTTGGAAGATCCAGGCTAAATGGATTGGATCGGGATAGCCGCGCCGGTGAAAAAACTCATGAGTGCGCAGATCGCCATAGGAATAGAGCAGGATGGCGCGAGCCGGCTGGCCATCGCGTCCGGCCCGGCCGATTTCCTGGTAATAGCCCTCGACGCTCCCCGGCAGCGCGGTATGAATCACCGTGCGGATATCCGCCTTGTCGATGCCCATGCCAAAGGCAATCGTGGCGACAATGACCGCCAGTTCCCCGGCGCTAAACTGGTTCTGCACCCGTTCGCGCTCCGGCGGCATCATTCCGGCGTGATAGGCGGCGCTCGGATAATCCGCCGCCAGCGCCAGCGCCAGCGTCTCGGTTTCCCTGCGGGTTGGCGCATAAACAATCGCCGGCCGGCGGCCTGGATCGGCCAGAATCTTCTGGACAGCGGCATGTCGATCCGCCATCCGGGTTTCCACGGTTTCAACCGCCAGATTGGCGCGGCGAAAACCGTGAATATAGCGGGTGACTTTGGCAAGGCCCAGTTGCCCCACAATGTCATCCTGCACCTGGGTGGTTGCGGTCGCGGTCAGAGCGATCACTGGCGCGGGCCGTAACAGCGGCAGGCGCGCTCCCAGCATCCGATAATCGGGGCGAAAATCGTGACCCCATTGGGAAATGCAATGCGCCTCGTCCACCGCGATCAGGATCGGCTTGCGCCTGGCCAGCATTTCGGGGAAGCCGGGCACGCTCAACCGCTCCGGGGCGATAAACAGATAATCCAACTGGCCGTGCAGATATTCGACGCAGACCTGGCGCGAAGCAGCCCGATCCCGCCCGGAATGAATCCGTTCGGCGCGCAACCCAAGTTCACACAACTTGGCGACCTGATCCTCCATCAGTGCGATCAACGGCGATACCACCAGCGTAGTTCCGGCTCGCGCAATCCCAGGCAGTTGAAAGCACAGCGATTTTCCCGCCCCGGTCGGCATTACCAGCAGCACATCCTGTCCTTTGGTCACGGTTCGGCAGACTTGCTCCTGATAGGGCCGGAAACCGGGCAACCGGAACACCGTCCGCAACAGTTCTTCCAGCCGATCCGGCGGCACCGGTTCCCGCCGGGGCGCGATCTCAATCACAGGTGCGGGATTATTCTTCGTCGCCAGTGGGTCGAGCGCCATCGTGGGCGGCACGGCGGTGAACGCCTGCGCCACCGCTTCGCGGACATAACCGCCGATGTCGGCCATGAATCCGCTTAAATCGGCTTCGCCACGCTGGATGCGTTTCAGCCGTGCCTCCCATTCACCGGTCATCGCCGCGCTCTTGATCGGCGGCTGCACGGTTTGAATCAGACGAACCCCGCGCTCGCTGGCGATCAGGCTCTTGCCGTCGCGGGTCATATATTGGCGTTTAAGCAGCGTCTCGATGGTGTCAGCGCGGGTGGCGGGCGTCCCCAGCCCGCTGTCCTTCATCGCCGCCGACAATTCCTTATCTTCCAGCGTCCGTCCGGCGGTTTCCATCGCGGTGAGCAGCGTCGCCTCGGTGAAGCGCGGCGGTGGCCGGGTCTGCTTGACCACCGCGCGGGCGTCTAAAACCCGTTGCGACTGGCCGACGGTCAGGCCCGGCGGCAGGGTTTGGCTGGCTTCTTCTTCCGCCAACGGTTCGGTCGTTTTGGCCTTGCGCTTGCTGGCGGTTTTCTCCGCCGCCTTATCGGCACCGACCTCCAGCACCTTCCAGCCCGCCTGTTCCTCCGCCGTGCCGCTGCTGTGATAGCGGTCGATGATCGCGCCGCCGTCCACCGCGAGTTCGGGAGTGGTGATCGCCGTGATGATCGTAGTCACCGCCCAAATATGATCGTCGTGCCAGGCCATCAGCAGACGGCGACCGATCAAGTCGTAAATTTTGCGCTCGTCAGTCGCTAATGCGGCGCGCGCCGCCACCGGCGTAGGAATAATGGCGTGGTGATCAGTGACCTTGGCATCATCCACGAAGCGCGCACTCAACGGGCGCTGGCCGGTACCGGGCGCCAACCGATCCTGATACGGTTCCTGAATCGCCGCGACCACCGCGCCCAGAGTCGCCGCCACCGATGCTGACAAATGGCGGCTATCGGTGCGCGGATAGCTGATCAACTTGTGCTGCTCGTACAACTTCTGGGCGATGTCCAGCGTGTTCTGGGCGCTGAAGCCGTACAGCCGGTTGGCGTGGCGCTGCAACTCGGTCAGGTCGTACAGCAAGGGCGGCGGGGCGCGGCGAGTTTCGGCGCGGCGAGTTTCAATCCGTGCGGTTCCACGCCGGGCGCGAGCGACGATGCGCTGGGCTTCTTCACTGTCGGCGGGCAGGCGCTTGGCTTTGGGTTCCGGGCGCTCGCCGCGAAACCAGACGCCTTGGTAGCGCGGGATGGTTTCATCGCCCTCACCCGCAATCCTCACCCCCAATTCCTCTCCCGGAGGCAGCGGGGAGGCTGATGTTGGGGCGAGTGGGTCGAGCAGCGGCGTGAACGTCGCTACGACTTCGCGGTAATCCTCCACCACGAAGGCGCGGATCGCCAGTTCCCGCTCCGCCACCAGCGCCAGCGTCGGGGTTTGCACCCGCCCGACCGACAACACTTCATCGCCAAATGAGCCACAGGCCAAGGTATAGGCCCGCGACAGATTCATCCCCACCAGCCAGTCGGCCTGACTGCGGCCACGAGCGGCGGCGGCCAGCGGATCGAATTCACGCCCATCCCGCAACTGCTGAAAGCCCTGGCGAATCGCATCCGGGGTCAGTGAGGAAATCCATAACCGGCTGAATGGCTTGCAGCAGGCGGCCGCTTCGTAGAGATAACGGAAAATCAGTTCGCCCTCGCGCCCGGCGTCGGTGGCGCAGACGATTCGATCAATGGCGTCATCGTTAAGGATGCGGCGCACCGCTTCAAACTGGTCGCGGGTGCTGTCGCTGATGACCAGCGGCCAGCGTTCCGGCAGCATCGGCAGCAGATCGCGGCGCCAGCGTTTCCAGTCGGGATGAATTTCGTGCGGTTCGGCCAGCCGGGTTAAATGACCAATCGCCCAAGTCACGACATAACCATTACCATGCAGGAACCCTTCGCCGCGCTGACGAGCGCCCAGCACTTTGGCGATGTCACGGGCGACCGAGGGCTTCTCGGCAACGACGGCAATGCTCATGAAGGCTCAGAACCTGTATAAAGTCTTCTCTCCCGCAAGCGGGAGAAAAGCTGAAACGATACTTTTAATTTCAATAGGTTAGCTCGCATAATGCCGTACAAGAATGTTTTTCAAACTCCCTGCCCTATTGCAGCTTGCCAGCTCGCTGCCAGATGCTGTCTAACCAGTTCCACTACGTTACCGTCCAGCCGGTTCTGGCCCACGAAGGTCCCCAGCATCTCCAGAATCTGGTCTGGCGACAGCGGTTTCCGATAAGGCCGCTGCTGGGCCAATGCCTGAAACACATCGGCCACCGCAATGATCCGCATCTCGACGGTCAGCTCCACCCCGCTGCGGTGGAAGGGATAGCCTCGGCCATCGGGCGTTTCATGGTGATAGGCCGCCCACAGGGTTATATCCTCCAGTCCAGTGATGCCGCGCAAAATCTGGTAAGTCTCAAAGCTGTGGCGCTGAATCAGCGCCCGTTCCTCGCGGGTCAGTGCACCGGGTTTTTCCAAAATCTCATCCGGCACTCGCAGCTTGCCCAGATCGTGCAGTAACCCCGCTATCTCAATTTTCTCGCAGGTTTCGACCGGCAAATCAGCCCGTTCGGCCAGGAACCGTGCCAACCGCGCCGTACCCAGCGAGTGTTCCATGGTATATGGACTTTTGGCGTCCACCACCCAAGCGAACAGCAGCGCCAGTTGCCTCAGTTCTGGAAAACTGATCGGGATAATGCGGCTTTGCCGTTCACGTTCGTAGATGAAACGGATGAGATGACGACTCTCCAGACTCAGCCAGAACGCCTCGTTATCAGACAACTCCATAAAGAGCGCCACCAAATCCGACGCGAAGAACGATCCACCCAGTTTCCAGATGGTATCTCGAATACCATGTCGGATGAGCAGCAGATCATGGTCGTAGTACGGTGTCGCCAGTGCATCCACCCGATCCACCAAATAGATCAGGTTCGCCAATACGGCCGTGGATTTTGGCAGTTCCAGAGTGCGCAGAACACTCCAATGGGTGTGGTGATAGCGAATGACCGGTGCCAGATGCGCCAGAGGTGGAAACTGGCCGAGCATTTCAGCCCCGCGGACACAGTGAAATTCGGCTCCCTCCCAATCCAGTTCGTTGACCAGTCGCCGATGCACGGTCGTAGACGACACGGCACAATCGTGCAACAAGCCCACATGAAATAAATCCTCCAATTCCGGATCGTTCAGGTGCAGACCTCGACCGCACTGTAAAGCCATCAACCCGGCTCGCTTGCCATGAAGCACCTCATCCACGCCCACCAAGTCGAGTGCATCTGCCAGCGCGTGAATCGCTTGGCCTAGATCGATGCTGATGCTCATGTCTGCACTCCATCCTGGCGATGATCAGGCGTATTAATACGATTGGCTGGCTTGGATCATTGAAGTAGACCCCGGAAAATGGACCAGGGTCTTAAATAGAATGCCACGCAGCGAGCGAGAAGATCGACGTGGCAAGAAAACAGTGTAGTCCTTCACCCGTCCTGGGTACTGCACCGGGAATGGCATCCGGTCAATCGCAAGCGGATCCGGTGCCTGATGCGACGACAACACCGAACGGCCGCACCGGTCGCTCAAAACTGCTCCCATCGTCCGAAAATGCCGCTATCCTGAAAAAATGGCTAACTATCGCAGGAGAGATGAATCCATGAAAGCCCGTGCAGCCGTGGCTTGGGAGCCGCAAAAACCCCTGGCAATCGAAGAAATTGACGTAGATGGACCCAAAGAAGGCGAAGTGCTGCTAAAAGTAGTCGCTACCGGCGTCTGTCATACCGACGCCTTCACCCTTTCCGGTAACGACCCGGAAGGCGCTTTTCCCTGCGTACTGGGTCACGAGGGCGGCTGCGAAGTGGTCGAATGCGGGCCCGGCGTCAAGGGCCTGAAGCCGGGCGATCACGTCATTCCGCTCTACATCCCCGAATGCGGCGAATGCGAATACTGCCGCTCCACCAAAAGCAACCTCTGTCAATCCATCGCCGCCACGGTCTGGACCGGCTACATGCCCGATCACACCCGCCGGTTTTCGCATCACGGCAAACCGCTGTTTCACTATATGGGCTGCTCGACCTTCTCCGAGTACACGGTCGTGCCGGAGATTGCCCTGGCTAAAATCAATCCAGCAGCGCCGCTGGACAAGGTGTGCCTGCTCGGTTGCGGGGTTACTACCGGCATCGGCGCAGTACTCAACACCGCCAAGGTCGAACCTGGTGCCACCGTTGCGGTATTCGGCTTGGGCGGCATCGGCCTGTCGGTGATTCAGGGCGCAGTTATGGCTCAGGCCGGGCGGATCATCGCGATAGACACCAATCCCGCCAAGTTCGCCATGGCGACGGCGCTGGGCGCGACTGACACCTTGGATCCGGCTGAACTCAGCGGCAGCGTGGTCGAGGCGATTCAGGCCATGACCCACGGCGGGGTGGACTACTCGTTTGAGTGCATTGGCAATGTCGAAGTGATGCGGCAGGCGCTGGAGTGTTGCCACATGGGCTGGGGCGTTTCCACCATCATCGGTGTCGCCGGCGCGGGTCAGGAAATCCGTACCCGCCCGTTTCAACTGGTCACCGGGCGCACCTGGAAGGGCACCGCCTTTGGTGGGGTCAAGGGTCGCAGCCAATTGCCCGGCTACGTCGAACAGTACCTCAGCGGCCAGATCGAACTGGATCGGATGGTCACCCACACCTTGCCGCTGGAGCAGATCAACACCGCCTTCGACCTGATGCACGAGGGTAAAAGCATCCGCTCGGTGATCATTTTCTAGGGGTGCAGCGTGGAAAAGATTGAATCGATCAAGGAATTCGGCGGTTGGCTGAATCGCTACCGCCACCGTTCGCAGGTCTGCGACTGCGAGATGACTTTTTCAGTCTATCTGCCGCCCCTGGCGCAGACGGAAAAAGTCCCCGCCGTCTACTGGCTGTCCGGCCTGACCTGCACCGACGACAATTTCCGGGTCAAAGCCGGCGCGCAACGCTACGCGGCGGAACTGGGACTGGCTTTGATTATTCCTGACACCAGTCCACGCGGTCCAGAGGTGCCCGATGTGCCGGAACGCTATGATCTCGGCCAAGGGGCGGGCTTCTACGTCAATGCCACTCAGCCGCCCTGGTCGAAAAATTACCAGATGTACGACTATGTGACCCGCGAATTGCCGGCGCTGGTCGAGTCAGAGTTGCCGCTGATCCCCGGACGACGGGCAATCAGCGGACATTCGATGGGTGGGCATGGCGCGCTGATCTGCGCCTTGAAAGAACTAGGGCGCTACCAGTCCGTATCCGCCTTCGCGCCGATTTGCCACCCGATGGCGTGCAGTTGGGGACAAGGCTGCTTCAAAGCCTATCTGGGCAATAACCGCGAAATGTGGGCCACTTACGACGCCGCCCGCTTGATCGAAGACGGCGCGGCAGCCATTCCGCTGCTGATCGATCAAGGCATCGCCGATGAATTCCTCGCCCAGCAGTTACACTCGACCTCACTGGAACGGGTCTGCGCCGCCCGCCACTTTCCGCTTACCCTGCGCTGGCAAGAGGGCTACGATCACAGCTATCACTTCATCGCCACCTTCATCGGCGAACACCTCGCCTATCACGCCGACCATCTCCGTGAAACAAGAACTATTGAAACTGCTGCAACAAACCCTGCGCGGTGAACTCAGCCGCACCCGCCGCCGCAACAACCGCTCGCCCTGGCTGATCGCCGGGCTGATGGTGGCTGTCGTCGTGGTCAGTTACTTTCTGCACGAACCTAAAGCGCCAGCAACCGCCACCCCCAAGGGTGCGGAACTGGTCTGCACCGTTAAATCGGTTTATGACGGCGATACCCTAACCGCCCGTTGTTCGAGCGGCGAGGTCAAGGTGCGGGTATTCGGCATCGACGCGCCGGAGATGGGTCAACAACCGTGGGGCATCC
Source organism: Candidatus Contendobacter odensis Run_B_J11 (assembly GCF_000531125.1). Lineage (GTDB taxonomy): Bacteria > Pseudomonadota > Gammaproteobacteria > Competibacterales > Competibacteraceae > Contendibacter > Contendibacter odensensis. The sequence continues at coordinate 20,280 of NZ_CBTK010000059.1, forward strand.
AGTCGCGTGATGTGCTGCGCGGGCTGGCGAACCGTGGCGATCCGGTTCGGTTGCGGGTGATGGATCAGGATCGCTATGGCCGAACCGTCGCCCAAGTCTTCGCTGGCGAGCGTGACGCGGGCTTGGAGATGGTTCGGCAGGGACGGGCAGTGGTGTATGAGCAGTACAACAATTCCCCGGACTACCAACAGGCCCAAGCCGAAGCGCAGCGGGCCAGACGCGGTATCTGGGAAAAATCAGGCGGTCAACAAGATCCAGCCGCTTGGCGGCGGTTAAATCCGCGCTGAGACTATGACCTTGAACGTGCCTGTTGCTGCCATCATCCGCCAGGAAAGCGGTATCTGGCGTTGCGAAGGCTACTGGACGCTGGACGGGATCGAGACGCTCGACCGTCCGTTATCCGGTATCCGTTGGCCGGCGGGCGTGGTGCAATTGGATGGTTCCGGCATCCAGGCTATTGATACCACCGGCGCACTGTGTCTGCTCAGTCTGGTTGCTGATCTGGAGCGGGACAGTCGCCAAGTCCATCGGATTCAATTCCGTGAAGAACATCTAGCGTTATTGGATTTGGTGCAGGAACGCCGCGCCAGCGCCGGAGTACTCCCGCCGCCGCCGCCACGACAGAGTGGACTGGAACGGCTGGGGCGGTCAGTCGCCTTTCACCTGAGCGGCGCCCTCGGATTCCTGGCCTTCATTGGCGAGGCGGCGGTGGCCTTGGGGCGATTGATGCTACATCCCGGCCGGTTCCGCTGGCGGGCGCTGTTCGGCAATATCGAAACTGCTGGTGTCAACGCTCTGCCGATTATTGCCCTATTGTCGTTCATGATGGGGATTGTCATTGCCTATCAGGGCGGTCAACAACTCAAAGCCTACGGTGCCAACATCTTCATCGTGGAACTGGTGTCGCTGACCATGTTGCGCGAACTGGCGCCGCTGATCACCGCCATTATCGTCGCCGGCCGCACCGGCTCGTCCTACACCGCCCAGATCGGCACCATGCAAGTCACCGAGGAAGTAGACGCGCTGCGCACCATTGGCATCCCACCCATGGACTTGCTGGTGTTGCCCAAGCTGCTGGCGCTAATCATCGCTCTGCCGCTGCTGACGGTGTTCGCCGACGCGCTCAGCGTGTTCGGCGGCATGGTCATGGCGCGGGCGCTGCTGGAGGTCAGCTTCAGCGATTTTCTCGACCGCTTCCCGCAGGTGGTGACCCCGACTTCGTTTCTGCTGGGTGTTGGCAAAGCGCCAGTGTTCGCCGCGATCATCGCCCTGGTCGGCTGTTATCAGGGCTTTCAGGTGCGCGGCGGCGCCGACAGCGTAGGGCGGCAGACCACGGTCAGCGTGGTGCAATCCATTTTCCTGGTCATCGCCGCCGATGCCGTATTCTCAGTGATCCTGGGCAGTGTCGGATTATGGCGCTGAGCATGGAACCGGCGGCTCCAGTCATTGCGGTGCGCGGGCTACGAATCCAGTTCGGCGCTACCGTCATTCACGAAAATCTGGATCTCGATATTCGGCGCGGCGAAGTGGTCGCTCTGGTCGGCGGCAGCGGCTCTGGCAAAACCACGTTGTTGCGGGCGATCATCATGCTGCTGCAACCGGCAGCGGGATCTATCCAACTATTCGACCAGGAAATCGTCGGGATCGGCGATAGCGCGGCGTTCCGGCTGCGCCGCCGTTTCGGGATGCTGTTCCAGCAGGGGGCGCTGTTCAGTTCGTTGACGGTGCGGGAAAATGTGGCGGTGCCGCTGCACGAACATACCCGGTTGCCCGCCCAACGGATCGCCGAGATCGCCGATCTCAAGATCGCACTGGCGGGATTGCCCGCCGATACCGGCGCTAAACTGCCACGCGAATTAAGCGGCGGGATGATCAAGCGTGCGGCGCTGGCGCGGGCGCTGGCGCTGGACCCGGCGCTGCTGTTTCTGGACGAACCCACCTCTGGACTGGACCCGGTCAGCGCCGGGGCTTTCGATGAATTGGTAGTGCAACTCAAGGAGTCGCTGAAATTGACGGTGGTGATGGTGACTCACGATCTGGATACGCTGTGGAGCGCCACCGACCGGGTGGCGTTCCTGGGTGAAAAACGGGTGATCGGTTATGCGCCGATGCGGGAATTGACGAGAGCGGAACATCCGCTGATTCGAGCTTATTTCGAGGGACCACGCGGCCGCGCAGCGCGGGAGCAGATGTGCAGAGCAAAGTGAATTACGCCCTGGTCGGGCTGTTTGTGATCGTCCTGCTTGCAACGCTCACCGGCGCGGTGTTCTGGTTGACGCTGGGCGGAGACAGCAAGATTTTTGACCGCTATCGAGTGTACTTCCACGAGTCGGTGGCGGGCTTGAACCTCAAGGCGACGGTACGCTATCGCGGGGTCCAGGTGGGGCAGGTCGAGTCCATCCGGCTGGATCCCAGCAACCCCGATCAGGTGGATGTGGTGCTGGATATCGAACGCGGCACCCCAATCCGCCGCGATACGATTGCAACCTTGTCCACTCGCGGCTTAACCGGGGTCGCCTCGGTGGAACTGAGCGGCGGCGGCCAGTCGCTACCGCTGGAGAAGGAAGCCAGCCAGGAGTTGCCGGTGATTCAGGCCGGACCCTCGCTGGTAGCACGGCTGGATGATGCTTTCAATAATATCCTGACCAATGTGAATAATCTGTCGAACCGGCTGGAGCGCTTGCTGGGCGACGACAATCAGATCGCCATAACCCAGACGTTGCAACACCTCAGTACCGTCACCGGGGCGGTAGCGGATCGGGCCGACAGTCTCGGCAACACGTTGGCGAATTTGGAAGCATTCACCGGTATGCTGGCAGAGCGGGCGGAGCCACTGGGCAAGGCGCTGGATCAACTGGTGGTGGGATTGGAGAAATCCGGTGATTTGAGCGTACAAGTCCAGGCGACACTGGGTGATGTCCGTGCCGGCGTTCAAGCGATGCGCCGGACCGCCGATACCTTCAACCGGACGGGTCAGGACTTGAGCGGCTTGGCCAAGGATGGACAGCGGGAATTGCAGCGACTGGGGCAAACCACTCTGCCCGAGCTGAATACGGTGCTGGCACAAGTTGGCGATTTAGCGGCGGTCATGCAGCGGTTGGCTGAACTGCTGGAACAGAATCCCCGTGCCCTGCTGCTGGGCAAACCCAGCGGACGCCCGGGGCCGGGCGAAGAATAAATCCATAGAAAATGGAGATATGCAAATGATTGACGGAATGAAGGGCTGGCCGATCCTGAAATCAGGTTGGAGGAATTGGGCGCTGTGGACGATGCTGGCGCTGGCAGGTTGCACTCTGCCGCAGGATCAAACTCCGCCGCCACAGGCTTATCTGCTGGAGGGAGGGGTATTCGCGCCGACCCCGGCGCGGCGACCCAGCGGTAAGACCCTGTTGGTGACGGTGCCTAAAGCAGCACCGGGGTTCGATTCCAACCGCATCGCCTACACCAAGGGGCCGCCGAAGCTGGATTACTACAACGGTAGTATTTGGAGCGACACGCCGGCCAAGATGTTGTTGCCGATCCTGGTGCGGGCGTTCGAGAGTACCGGCGCGTTCAAGGCGGTGATCGCGCCGCCGGCGCCGGCGCTGGCCAACCTGCGAGTGGATGTGGATGTGATCCGGCTGCAACAGGAATTCATGACTCAACCCAGCCGGGTGCGATTAACGGCGCGGATCAAGGTAGTGGAGATGAAGAGCGGGCATGTGTTGTCCACGCAGGTGTTCGAAGCGGTGGAACCGGCGCCCAGTGAAGACGCTGGCGGCGCGGCGCGGGCCGCTAATGCGGCAGTCCAGAAGATATTGGGCCAGATGGTTTCCTTTACGTTGCGCACGATCTCCTGAGCGGTTCCTGCTGTTCGCGCAGCAATCTCTCAGGCAGCAGGAACATCCCGCTCTTTACTGGGCCGGCGGCTGATAATCGGGCACCCGATTGCGGATGGCCGGCACCGTTTGCAGATACTGGAATATCGCTCGCAGATCATCCTCGGTCAGATGCGAGAGTGCTGGCCAAGGCATAGGCGGCATGATCGGTCGGGCGACGCCCACATGTTTTCCGGTTTTGATCGCTTGCACGAAATCGTCTGCTTTCCAGGCCCCCAACCCGGTTTCCTTATCCGGGGTCAGATTGCTGGCGTAACTAATCCCCCACGGACCGGCGTAGGCGGTATTCGTGGCGGCGCCGAACCAGATCCAGGAGGTATCCGCCTTGGGCGGCGGCGATAACTTCATGGTTTCAGGATGACCGGACAGGTTGCGGGAGAGATCGGGATCGGGTCCCTTGGCTCCCATTTTCATCGGGGTGTGGCAGTCGGCGCAGCCAAAGGCCGTCACCAAGTAAGCGCCGCGCGCGGTTAGATCAGCGCCGTCGGCTGCCGCCCACGCGGAAGGTCCTCCGCTCACTAGAGCGACCAGACTGGCCGCTCCCAACAGCTTCAGAGATTGCCGGGCGGTTTCCAAGCACAGTAAGCCTGTATGCTTTTTCATCATTCACCTCCAAATCTATCGGTAGAGATCCAACTCCAGCCCTTTCAAGGTGTAAAAATACAACATTGAAAATCAATAAGTTGAATTTAACCTTGAACCCTCTTCTTAGCCAAACCCAATGTTAGGCTGAGTCGGGTAACAGAGAATCAGCCAGTTACGTCAACCATCAACTGAGCACCTTGAAAGGGCTGGATCCAACTCTTGTCCAAAGTCCTCAGAAAATGAGTATAAGAGTCAGGACGTTCGCTTTCCGTCATTCCCGCGTCAGCGGGAATCCAGTAACTCGCTGAAAAACTGGATACCCGTTTTCACGGGTATGACGACGCAAGGTTTATTAGCGAAAGTCTTGGTTTCTATAGGGTCTGGTGCAATTTTTAGCAGTTCTCACACTATTTTCAGTTATCCAGTATCATAATTACCCGCTTATTTCTATTCAAGTTTTAAGGCCACGCCATGCGTATCGTTCAAGAAGCCCTGACTTTTGATGATGTTCTCCTGCTCCCTGCTTATTCGGCGGTGTTGCCCAAGGACGTGAATCTCAAAACTCAACTGACCCGCGCTATCACCCTCAACATCCCGCTGGTGTCGGCGGCGATGGATACCGTCACCGAATCGCGGCTGGCGATTGCCCTGGCGCAGGAAGGCGGCATCGGGATTATTCATAAGAACATGCCGGTCGAGAAACAGGCGCAGGAAGTACGGCGGGTCAAGAAGTACGAAAGCGGCGTCATCAACGATCCGATTGTGACTGCACCTAACACCAGCATCCGCGAGGTGGTAGCCCTAACCCGCGCCCACCACATCTCCGGGGTGCCGGTGGTGGACGGCGAGAATCTGGTGGGCATCGTGACCAGTCGCGATTTGCGCTTCGAGCACAACATGGACGCCCCGGTCAGTGCCATCATGACCCCCAAGGAACGCTTGGTGACGGTGCGGGAGGGAGCCAGCCGCGAGGAAATCGTCACCCTGTTACACAAGCATCGGATTGAGAAGCTGCTGGTGGTCAACGACCGCTTCCAGTTGCGTGGGATGGTCACGGTCAAGGACATCCAGAAGTCCAGCGATTTTCCCATCGCCTGTAAAGACGAATGGGGTCGGCTGCGAGCCGGAGCGGCGGTCGGCACCGGTGGCGACACTGAGGACCGGGTGACCGCGCTAGTGAACGCCGGGGTAGACGTGATCGTGGTGGATACCGCCCACGGCCATTCGCTGAATGTGCTGAACCGGGTGCGCTGGGTCAAGCAGCACTTTCCACAGGTTCAGGTGATCGGCGGCAATATCGCGACTGCTGCTGCCGCCCGCGATCTGGTTGAGGCAGGTGCGGATGCGGTCAAAGTTGGCATTGGTCCCGGTTCGATCTGCACCACCCGCATCGTCGCCGGGGTCGGGGTACCGCAGATCAGCGCGGTTGCCAATGTCGCCGAGGCGCTACGCGATTGCGACGTGCCGGTGATCGCCGATGGCGGCGTGCGTTATTCCGGCGATCTGGCCAAGGCGATTGCGGCGGGTGCGCATACGGTGATGATCGGCAGCCTGTTCGCCGGCACTGAGGAAGCACCCGGCGAAGTGGAACTGTTTCAAGGCCGCTCCTACAAATCCTATCGCGGTATGGGTTCGCTCGGCGCGATGACTCAGCAGCACGGCTCCAGTGACCGCTATTTCCAGGAAGGCAGCGCGGTGGAAAAACTGGTGCCGGAAGGTATCGAAGGCCGGGTGCCGTACAAAGGCAGTGTGCTGGCGATCATCAATCAATTGATGGGCGGGGTGCGCTCCAGCATGGGTTATGTCGGTTGTCAGGATATGAACGAAATGCGCACTCGGCCGCTGTTTACCCGAGTGACGAGTGCGGGGATGCGGGAAAGCCATGTCCACGACGTGACCATCACCAAAGAAGCGCCGAATTACCGGGTTAACTAAATGATTGCTTGAAAATATCAAGCAATCGTTTTACTAGGCGAATGAATATGAAAATCCCTGATTTTTTAAAGAGCTATAGCAAACAAACCAAGGAGTTATTAAAGTTTAATGATGAAAAAAAAGCAATGTCTCTGGCAGTAGGAGGGGATTTTGAGGCGGTAGGATTGCTGGAATACTATCTATTAATTCAGCAAGGATTAAAGCCAGTGGACACGGTAGTTGATGTTGGGTGTGGTAGCGGCAGGCTTGCTTCTCAGCTAAGAAGTTACCTGTCTGGATTGTATGTCGGTATTGATGTGGTTCCTGAATTGTTCCAGTATGCAGAAAGTATCTGCAGCAGACCTGATTGGAAATTTTACGCCGCTCCGGGATTAAAAATCCCGGAACCTGACAACTCAGCGGATTTTATATGTTTTTTTTCTGTCTTTACGCATCTTTTGCACGAAGAAACCTTCCAGTATCTTGAAGATGCTCGCAGAGTAATAAAGCCTAACGGCAAAATAATTTTTTCCTACTTGGAATTTGCTATCCCAAGTCACTGGTTTATATTTAAAAATTCTTTAATCGATCAGCGCCCTGATAAAGTGTTGAATCAATTTGTCAGCAGGGACGCTATTCAGGCATGGACTGAACATTTGAATTTATCAGTCATGGAAATAAATGATGGCGATAAACCCCATATTAACTTATCGGGTCAAGTGGTTAGGTGGGACGATGGCAGGGAAATGAGAGGTAAGGGTAATCTGGGGCAATCCGTTTGTGTACTGATGAAACGGTAGTGCTATTAAAATCGGCTTGGAAAATATGATGACCGCTCGCGACATTCATCTCGACCGCATTCTCATTCTCGACTTCGGTTCTCAGTACACCCAGTTGATCGCCCGCCGGGTACGCGAAATCGGGGTCTATTGTGAAATCTACCCCTACGATGCCGATTCGGCAGCGATCCACGGCTTCCACCCGCACGGCATCATTCTATCGGGCAGCCCGGAATCCACCACCGTGGCCGACGGGCCATGCGCTCCCCAGGTCGTGTTTGATTTGAAAGTGCCGTTGCTGGGTATCTGCTATGGAATGCAAACCATGGCGATGCAACTTGGCGGGAAGGTGGAGCCTTCCGCTCATCGTGAATTCGGTTATGCCCAAGTCCGCGCTCACGCTCATTCCGAACTGCTGCGCGCCATCGAGGATCATGCCAGCCCGGAAGGCTATGGCCTGCTGGACGTGTGGATGAGTCACGGTGACCGCGTAACCACCTTACCATCCGGTTTCGTGCGTATTGCCAGCACCGCGACCTGCCCTATCGCTGGGATGGCGAACGAGGAACAGCGCTGGTACGGGGTGCAGTTCCATCCTGAAGTGACGCACACTCGCCAGGGTGAACGCATCCTGCGTCGCTTCGTGCTGGACCTCTGCGGTTGTGCGCCGCTGTGGACCACCGGCAACATCATTGAGGACAGCATCGTTGCCGTCCGCTCCCAAGTGGGCGACGACGAAGTGCTGTTGGGATTATCCGGTGGCGTGGATTCTTCCGTGGTGGCCGCACTGCTGCACCGGGCCATCGGCGATCAACTGACCTGCGTATTCGTGGACACCGGCCTGCTGCGCTTACATGAAGGCGATCAGGTGATGACCACCTTCGGTCAGCATCTTGGAGTGCGGGTGATCCGGGTGGATGCAGAGCAGCGATTTCTGAATGCGTTGGCCGGCGTTATCGATCCTGAGCAGAAGCGCAAGATCATCGGCGGGCTGTTCGTGGCGATTTTCGAGGAGCAGGCGCTGAAGCTGAAAAACGCCAAATGGCTGGCTCAAGGCACCATCTACCCGGACGTGATCGAATCGGCCGGCGCAAAAACCGGCAAGGCCCACCTCATCAAATCTCATCACAATGTCGGCGGTTTGCCAGCGGCTATGCGAATGAAACTGGTCGAGCCGTTGCGGGAACTGTTCAAGGACGAAGTGCGGCGCTTAGGCGTGGAACTCGGCCTGCCCTCCGCAATGGTCTACCGCCATCCATTCCCAGGGCCGGGGCTGGGAGTGCGGATTCTCGGCGAGGTGCGCAAGGACTACGCTGATCTGCTGCGCCAGGCTGACCATATCTTTATCGAAGAACTGTGCCGAGCCGACTTGTACAATCAGACCAGTCAGGCATTCGCGGTATTTCTGCCGGTCAAATCGGTGGGAGTAATGGGCGATGGCCGCCGCTACGATTACGTCATCGCGTTGCGAGCGGTGGAAACCATAGATTTCATGACTGCCCGCTGGGCGCATTTGCCCTATGACTTTCTGGATCGGGTATCGCTGCGGATTATCAACGAAGTGTCCGGTATTTCGCGGGTGGTCTATGACATCTCCGGCAAACCGCCAGCCACGATTGAGTGGGAATGACGTCGGTGGACGAGCAAGATGACTACTGGATGCACCGGGCACTGGCTTTGGCGCGGCGAGCGGCGGCGGCGGGCGAAGTGCCGGTGGGGGCGGTGCTGGTGCTGGATAACGAGGCAGTGGGCGAGGGTTGGAATCGACCCATTAGCAGTTGCGATCCGACAGCTCATGCCGAGATGGTGACGTTGCGGGCAGCGGCGGCCCGGCTGGGCAACTACCGGTTGGTGAACAGTACGCTGTACGTAACCTTGGAACCGTGTGCGATGTGCGCCGGCGCCATGATCCATGCGCGGGTGGGACGGGTGGTGTTTGGCGCCACCGATCCCGGTGCCGGAGCTGCGGGCAGCGTGTTCAATATCTTGCAGACGGAGCGACTCAACCACCGCGCCGAGGTTACAGGTGGCCTCTTGGCCGAGGAGTGTGGCGCGTTGTTGCGGGATTTTTTCCGCGCCCGCCGAGGTAAGTCGGATGCCGGCGCAGACGCGCTGCTCAGCGCTGGTTAAATCCACTTTCCTGGGTTTGAGCGGGTTGTCGCCACCAGGGTTGTTGTTGCTCCTGATCCTGGCGCGATGGTTCCAATCGCGACTGTTCGTCCTGCCGGCGCTGTATCTCCTCTCGCAAGGCTTGCCGCTCCTCCTGCTCACGCTGCTTGGCTCGTCGCGCTTCCTGACGCAGGTTGATCAATGCGTCGTTTTTGGGCGTCGCCCGCAATCCTCGATTGATATAGCCCAGACTTTCATCCAGCCGCCCCTGTTGCAGACTTTGCTGCGCGGCGTCCCGGTAATAGGCAGCGATGCCCTGGATGCCTTCGAGTGCAGCAGGTTGGTCGGGCTGGATTTCCAGAACACGCCGGTAGGTGCTTAAAGCGTTACCACTGGCGGGCGCAGTAAACCGACGGTTGCTGATTTGCTGTTGGGCATCCGCCAGCAGTTTCTCAATTTCCATCTGCGGCGTTGTGGGGGTGAGTACCTCAACCGGAGGATCGGTTTGATTATCCGGCAGGGTCGCTTGCGGTTCAGGAAGGGGCGGCGCCACATTGGGATCGTCAGTGGTCTCGGTGCCGGGGACCGGCGGTGAGACGGGGGTAATCTCCGCATTGGTGGGAGTGGGCGGCGGGCTGGGAACCGGAGGAGAGGTGATAGCCGGGATCTGGGTTAGTGCCGGAGATGGCACCATAACCGCTGTCAGAGTTCTAGGCTTGGAAGTGTCGCCAACACTCTTGAACAGTTGCTCCGGATCTTGCGGAACCGGGATTTTCCAGAGGAAATAAAGACCAATCAAACAGGCCATCGCCACCACGCCGAGGTATAGGGCAAAGTGCTTGAGCCAGTTGAGCAAGCCAATATGAAAAGCTACGGAATCCGCGTCGTCGGAATCTGGCGCGGGTAGCCCGTCAGGAAATAGGGGATCAGTCGTGCGGAGTGTCGGTTTCATCGCAGCAGTGGGTACGAATGCTTTCAGCTTGGACGATCTTTCGGTATCAGGCCGCCATTAGGGGATTGGCAAAATTTCCTGATACGGTAGAATATAATGCTCTTCCGCATTCGCTCCAAGCGATTCTTACCGGAGAGGTACCGAAGCGGTCACAACGGCGCCGACTCGAAATCGGATGGGGGCTTAGCCGCCCCACGTGGGTTCGAATCCCACCCTCTCCGCCAACTCAGTAGGTTAGACCGCCCTATCCGATTTTTCAGCTACGCGGCTTTTTTGCGCAAGTCCGATGATTTGCAGGGTGGGGCATTTTGGCCAAGCTACACAAGCTATGCGGTATTTTTGCTCCGAGTTTCAAACCGTACTCGCAATCGCAAGATGGATCAGCGGTGACCAGCGAGACTGCGCTGCGCTTCCTTTCGTACAGCGCATCCTGCGCAGGTTGCACATGCAGGTTTGGGTAGATTTTGAAGAGCGGCGAAACTCAACAACCACCGGCTGAAAGCCGGTGGGTTGAAGTAACGGACTGAAAGTCCATGTG
>NZ_CBTK010000060.1 GCF_000531125.1 Candidatus Contendobacter odensis Run_B_J11
CAACCGCTGTGTCCAGACCCTGGCCGCTGAACTGCCGCTTCTGCTGGACGGCATTCGTGGGGCGCTGGCCGACAGCACCCTCGCGCCCGTTGCCGTGGACGCGACCCGCCTGGCCGCAGTGCTGGCGCGGCTGGAAAATCTGTTGGAGGTGGGGGATATGGCGGCTAACGAACTGGCGCGCACCGAGGAACCGCTATTGCGCGCCGGGCTTGGCGCGGCTGGGGACACCCTGTTGCGCCGGATTGCCGACTTCGATTATGAGGCGGCGCTGACTACCCTGTGGGCGGAGCGGGAAAGCGGCGCCCGCCATGACTGAGGAGAGTCTCGAAAAACCGGTTCATGGTTCGACAAGCTCACCACAAATGTAACCTATTGAATATGAAGAAGCCGTTCGCACTGGGCTTGTCGAAGTGTGGAGTTTTCGAGGTTTCCTGAGGGCGGGCGGTGGTTCAACCGTCCTGGACCAAATCAGCCGCCATAATAATTTTCACTGGTGGCAAATCCTCCGCATCCCTCAGATTGCACAACCGCTCCAGCAGTCCCGGCGTCACCTCAGTCCCGCGCGTGACCAGCAAGGCGCCGCTTTTTCTGCGAACGTCCTCAACGAACACCATGCCCACCTGGAGCGCCAGAATGGAGATTTCCTTCTTCGGCGATCCCTGCTGATCGGCGGCGGGGCTGCGAATGGCGACCAAGGCGTTGAGCAAGGTTGGATCGTACCGTCCAGCCCGGCCACGCAAGGTGTCGAGCGCCCGTGGCGCCGGATGGCCCTGATTGATCAGGGCATCGAAGTCACCGACGAGTTTCAGGATCGGCCCGCCGACGTGGATGGCGTCGAGTTCGGCCGGATTGAACCGATACGGTTTATCCTGATTTCTGAGGATAGCCAGCACTGCTTCCAGCCGGGGAATGCCACTGAGCAATTGCTCGGTCACCGCCGGCACCCGCGCCACCATCGCCCGCTCCTTCTCGTTCGGAATCCCACCTCGATACAGCTTTTCCAGGGTCTCGTTGGGTAGGATGATGCAGCCAATCTGCGACAACATGGCCGCCACTTCCAACGGCCATACCGCCTGGTGCAGCCCGATTTGTTTGGCCAAATCCACGGCATGGCGCTTGAGGCGGTTGGCGCGGCCAAAGGCGACCGGGTGGGTCAGGGACAGAATATCGGTCAGGGTCTGGATCACACCGCGCAGGGTTTGCTCCAGCAACACCCGTTCGGCAGTGATCAACCGGTGTTGGGCGATCCCGGCCTCGAACGCCTTGAGCAACACCGGCGGCGGGCAGGGTTTGGTCAGGAAGCGGAACAGTTGACCCTCGTTGACTACCGCAATGGCCGAGTCGAGATCGGTTTGGCCGGTCAGTAACATCCGCGTGGTATCGGGACTGCGTTGGCGGACTTGACTCAGCAGCGCCGCGCCATCCATACCCGGCATCCGCATGTCCGACAGCACCACGGCGAAGGGGCCTTCCCGCTCCAACAATTCCAGCGCCATTTGACCCCCGTTGGCGGTCTGAACTTCATAATGTCGGTGCAAGTGCAGCTTCAACCCCTCCAGCACCTTGGGTTCGTCATCCACGCACAGCACCCGTGGGCGTTCGATCATATTTTCATCACTCCTGATCCAGAGCAGCGCTCTGAGTATTTGCCAGCGCTCGCCAGCCCTCCAGCTTACCGAGTACGCCCAGCGCCGCCAGATAATCGCTATCCAACGGCCCTGGTGGAAGGCCATCGGTCTCGGCCATTTCACCGATCAACCCATTGGCGATATGAACTGCCGCCAACACATCAAACTCGTAGGGGGGCGCGGTTCGGGGTTGATGGTGATAGGCCGCCGCCTCGATGATCGGATACGGCAAACCCCATAAACCCAACAGATAGGCGCCCACTTCAGCGTGCGATACTCCCAACAATTCCTGCTCCATTTGCCACAGCGGCCGTTGGCGCTGGCGGGCCAAAGCCCGCGCCTGCCGCGACGGTTCCGGCATCCGCAACGCCAGCACCAGTTTGCCGATGTTGTGCAACATGCCCGCCATATAGGCGTCATCGGCGCGGCGTGAATCGGCGATGATCTGGCGAGACAGGCTGGCGACGCGCAGGGCCTGTTGTTGCAAAGCCTCGAACGAAAAACCGGCCGGTTGCTCGCTGGCGTTAAACACCCCGATGGTCAGCGCCAGATTGCGCACCATGGTAAAACCAAGGTAGCACACCGCTTCCTCGACATTGGTAATGCGCCGGGCCAGCCGGAAGAAGGCGGAATTGACGATTTGCAGCAGCTTGGCGCACAGGGTCATGTCCTGCTGGAGCAAGGTGGCTACGTCCCGCGCCTGGGTTCGGTCCTCGGCCAAAGCCTGCGTGAGTTGCTGGTAGACCTGTGGCAGCGCCGGCAACTGCTGGATGCCACCCACCGCCTGCTGGATTTTCGGATCATCGATCAGCGTCTGAATCTGACAGGTCCGCTCGATCACGTTTTCCAGTTGCTCGGCATCGCAGGGCTTGCTGAGAAACTGATGGACCACCGGAAGGGCTTGCATCACCATCTGCACTTCCATGTGGCCGGACAGCACGATGCGCACGGTGTGGGGATACTCGCGTTGCACCCACGTCAGCAGCGCGGCGCCGTTCACTTCCGGCATCAGCATGTCGGAAACGATGACATCGAAACGCTGGGTCTTGAGCAGTTCCAGCGCCGCCGGGCCGCCGGGGGCAAAGGTCATGTCCCACTTGCGGCGATGGCGGCGCAGCAAATTCTGCAACCCTTCCAGCACTCGCGGTTCGTCATCGACAAACAGGATGCGTTTCATGGCGGGTGGTACTCCTCGTTGTCAACCGACCGGCAGTCGAATGTAAAAGGTCGTGCCTTGTCCGGGCGCGCTGTCGAAATGCAAGGTGCCCTGGTGTTTGTCCACCACGATGGAACGGGCGATGGCCAAGCCTTGGCCGCTGCCCTGGCCCACCGGTTTGGTGGTGAAGAACGGATCGTACACCCGGTCGCGAATCGCCGCCGGGATACCGCCGCCGGTGTCGGCGATGGTGATTTCCACCTGGTCGCCGTCCAGCCGGGTGGAAAGAGTGATTCGGCCCCGTTGCGGGCTGTCGCGCACCACGTCGGCGATGGCGTGGGCGGCGTTGACCACCAGATTCAGAAACACCTGATTGAGATCGCTCAGGTAGCACGAAACCGGCGGCAGTTCGCCCAATTGGGTCTCCACGTCAGCGACATATTTGTATTCGTTACGGGCGACGATGAGGGTGTTCAGGAGGGCTTTGTTGAGATCGCCCGGACTTTTTTCCCGCTGATCGGGATGGGCAAATTCCTTCATGGCCCGCACGATGCCGGTGACGTGGCCGATGCCTTCCAGGGTGCGCTCGAAGGCGGGCGGCACATTTTCCCGCAGATACTCCAGATCGGCCATCTCCTCGGCGTCCTGGATCGCGGCGGCCAGTCCCGCTTGCTCCGGTTGTTGCGCCAGCACTGCGCTGCCCTCCCGATAACAGTCGAGCAGGGTTTGTAAATCATCAAAGGCGGTTTGGAGAAAATGGACGCTGTCGCCGATGTACTGAATCGGCGTGTTGATCTCGTGGGCGATGCCGGCGGCCAGTTGTCCAACCGCTTCCAGCTTTTGCGCCAGGCGCAGTTCCAGTTCCATGTGCAGGCGACTGGCGATTTCGGCATTGAGCTTGGCGTTAGTCTCGGCCAGGTTTTCCTGGGCCTTGGTTAACGTCTGTTCGGCTTGTTTGCGCTGGGTCACGTCGCGGGTCGTGCCGCGATAGCCAACGAAGCGTCCCGATGCGTCGAACAGCGGCTGGCCGTTGGTGCTGAGCCAGTGCTCCCCGGACGCCGTCTTGACCCGATACTCGAAATCCCGGAACGGCTGGTGGGCTTCCAACAGGGCGCGGTGCGCCGTACAGTCGGCGGACCCAGAATCAACGGACAACTCCCAGCGCGTCTTGCCCAAGAGTTCGTCGGCCGCGATATTGACACGCGCCAATCCGTCGGAAAAAAAGGTGAACCGGAACTGGTCGTCCTGTTCCCAAAACCAGTCCGAGGCCATGGCCAGCAGCGCTTGGAAGCGGGCCTCGCTCTGCCGCAGGGCGTCCTCCGTCTGTTCGCGCTGGCTGATTTCCCGATGTAATTGTTGGTTAGCAGCCTGTAAGGCCGCAGCGCGCTCCGCCACCCGGCGTTCCAGGTCTTCGCCGTGTTTCCGCAGCAAGCGGTTGGTCCGGCTCAATTCCAGATGATTGCGCACCCGCGCCAGCACCACCGGTGGTGAAAAAGGCTTGTGGATAAAGTCATCAGCGCCCAAGGACAACCCCTGCTCCTCGGCCTCGATGCTGTTCAGAGCAGTCAGGAAAATGACTGGAATCTCGCGGGTGGCCGGGTCGACCTTGAGTCGGCGACAGACCTCGAAGCCATCCAAATCCGACATCACTACGTCGAGCAGGATCAGGTCAGCGCTGCCTCCCGCCGCCAGGTAATCCAGGGCTTCCTGGCCTGCGTTCGCCGTATGAACCGCATAGGCGGCGCCCAGCAGATCCTCCAGGATGAGCAGGTTATCCGGCTGGTCGTCGATGATCAAAATATGGCTGCACGAAGACATGAGCACGCTCCCTTACCCACCGGCGGATTGTTGTCAGGACTTTCGCTTGCTGTGCTATAGAATGGGCAGCTTGCCCGTTTTAATACGGGCAAGCTGCCCAGCTTCACTTGGAATTACTCACAATCAACATCATTCTAGCGGGAAAATCTGGTGAATCAGCGTCTGGCGCTGCTTGACGACGGCCAGCACCCGCGCTGCCGTTTCAGCGACATAGGGGTGGCTATCCGCCTGATCGATGGGCCAGCCCTCAGCGGCTTCGGCAAGGATTTCGGCGGGAAACAGGCAGATAAACTCGATCAGCGAAGTCCGCAGCGTGTAATCCCATCGAGCAAAATCCTGAACCAGATTATTCTTGATAATCTGGAGCGCCCGCCGGGCGAAATCGGGCGACAGCATCGGGCTATCGAGCGGCAGCGATGACGCAATCCGCGCCAGCAGCTCGCCATGCGAAAGCTGTTTCGCGCCGTCTTCGAACAGGCGCAGCCAGTGCGATTCGCGGCGCGACGCGGGAAGCACCGCGATCAATTCAAAAAGATCGGGCTTCCACTTCTTGAGCGGCAACTGATCCAGCAGCGCCTCCGCCCAAGCGGCGTTAAGCTCGCGGGTCAATGCCTCATGCCAGGCGCGCAGCAGGGCCAAGCTCCAATCGCTGCCTTTAGCCCACTGAAGCAGTTCAGCGGCGGACATGACGGTTTGCTGTTCCCACCAGGCCAGCGGAAGGACGCGGGCGATCTGATACAGCCACCACGCCCGCTCCCCCAGCGCTTCGCTTTGCACCCGATTTTCCTTAAGCGCATCCTGTTTCCAGTCCGCGCCGAATTGCTCCGGCGGTTCCAAGGTCAATTTCCGGCGCAATAATTTCCGTTCGTTCTTCAGGCCAGGGGTCAGCCGTTCGATCATGCGCTGGACATAGCGGCTGTCAGGCAGCATCGCCAGCAAGCTCGCGGCGATTTGCCGCACCTCTTTACTGCGGTCGCGCAGCAGGTTCTCGACAAAATCCTCATCGTCCGCGCTCAAACCCATGCGCATCGTTTCCAGCAGCTTGGCGCGTTCGCGGGCGTCCATCTCGCCCATTGCCGCGCTCAACAGGGTGCGGGCTTGCGCCGGATCGCGGCGGCGAGTCCAGCCGATAAACTGCTGGCGTTGTTCCAGCGTGCCGGTTTCCCAGCTTTGCGGGTCGGGTGTTTCATCGCTGCTGGGCGCGAGATAGCGCCATTCTGGATTCAGATCAGCCAGCCAGCGCCCACGCTGCCCGACCGCTTGCGCCATGAACGGCCGTAGCGCGGAACTGCGTTGGCCGTGTTGCAACAGGCCGATCAGCAGACGCGGCGGCATCCCGTATCCAGCATCGGCCAGTCGCCGCAACGCTTCCACCCGCAACCGTTCGGGACCGTCGTCGAAAATATGCCGCAAGGCGGAAATCAGGGATCGATGGGTCGGAATCCGCCGGGTTTCAGCGGGACAGACCGCCATTGCCGCTTCATCTGATAGCGCAGGCTGATAACCGGCCAAGGCGCAAATGCCGATAGCCCCGGCGGCGCGCAACACCTGAGTTTCCGCCACCGGAGTGGCGTTGGCGATGTCGATCAGCAGTTCGCCAAGCAATCCCGACGCAGCGGGCAAAGTGGGTTGCCGCCGTTCGACGCCAATCAAAACCTGGGTGGAAAGTTCGCTGAGCAGGTTCATGTCGCATCCGCCTTTTCCCGCCAGACCAGATCGTGAGTCCAAACACTGAGCGGGCGCAATGTTTCGCCGTTCCACTCACCGAACAGGGTAATCGGCGATCCGCCGCTTTCTGCGACCAACGGCCAGGCCGCTTCATCGGGCAGATGCAGGGGCAACTGCTGCCCGGCCACGGTGCGCAGCCGCCAGCCGGCTTGGGTCGGCGTGGGGACGCCATCGCTGATCAACAGCGATTGCGGCCATTGCCAGGGATTGGCAGAGACGGCGGCAGCCAGATCCGCCAGCGCGGCAGCCAGCGTAACAACCGGCATCTTCTTGGCGTTCGGCGCTAACTGCGGGGTGTCCACGATGAGGGCCCGCAACGGCGCGGCGCTGGGATAGAACGCCAGACTCATGGTTAAGGCGGCGCCGGTGACGATGCTCAAGTCGAAGCGGCGCGTACCGTGGGCATAATCCAGCAGCAGCGCCCGGCGACCGGAGTGCTGGCCGTGCAGCCAGACCCGGCGCACCCACAAGCGATCTTCTTCATCCACGCTCTGCCCCAGTACCCGCCAGGTATCGGCGATCCGCTCGCCTTGGGCAACCACGACCGTCTTGTCGGTCGCCAGCCCCAAAGCGGTGCGGACATCGGCCTGTACCGGTTCCGGCAACTCGCTGATCCGGCGGAAAGCGTCAATCAGCAGTTGCAATTGGCCGAAACGGGCCAGCAATCGCGTCGGCCAATCGTGGCCGCGCCCGGCCACCCATTCCAGTTGCCGTAGCCGAAAAGCTAAACCAGGCAGTTGCGCATCCACCATTCGCGCCGCGATCTCGCCCCAAACTTTGGGTTGCGCGGGCAATAGAGCCAACCCGTGACGCACATGATCGGCCAGCCACCGCTCCAACTCGTCAATGCCCGCGTTCATCCGCTGCTGCCGGACCGCTTCACGCTTGGCGGCGGCTTGCGGATCGGCGGGCGCTTCGGGAGTTTCAGCGGCGGCCTTGACCTTTTGCTCCTGTTTTTCGGCGCGTTTCTGCCGGGACGCCAGCCATTCAGCGACCCAGGCCGGAAGCTCAACGCCTTGGGTAAAACGGGCGGTGTGCTGCGTCCACAGCAGCATCAGCGCCAAGCCGTGCTTGCAGGGGAATTTGCGGCTGGGGCAGGTGCAGCGGAAAGCCGGTTCGGACTGATCGATCTGCACCTGATAAGGCTTTGATCCGCTGCCCTGGCATTCGCCCCATAAGACCGCTTCGGTAGCGCCCAGATTCGGCCATTTGGCGGGAACGACCAGGCCTTTAGCGGCCTTGGCCGAGGCGGTATCGGGCGCGAGTTGCAGGATTTCGTCAACGCTACGCGGCATGAGCGGGATAGCGACCGTGTTGTTGGTTGGAATGATGGACTGATTTTATCAGGGTTCTGGCGAAAAACCCTGAGCTGGCTGCGAACCACTTGTCGTTGGCTCCGGGTCGCTGGCGATTGCAGCGGATAGCAGGTTTTTTTCAGGTGTTGCGGTTTTCTGGCGCGAAAATGGGTTTTTCGCCTAAAATTGGGTTCATCGGCTTTTCTTGGCCGGGCTGGAGACCGAAAATGTCCTCCGCAGGAATTCCTCCTGTAAATTTTCCTGTGATCGGAACTGTGGGGCAGGCAGATAAAATGAACATCACCTATTGAGATCAACGGGTTGAATTCAGTTAACGCCCTAGCCTGACGCTACCAGCCCTCACCATCACAGGAAAATTTACAGGAGGGAAAAATTCGAGATCGTGGTGCCGTCGCTGTCGATTCTGGCCGAGCCGCCGGTGGCGGTGGTGGACACGGTGGTGGACAAGAAAGGGACGCGCAAGGTGGCTGAGGCCTATCTGAACTATCTGTATAGCGTGGAAGGACAGAATATTGCGGGTAAGAATTTCTACCGCCCGCGCGATTCCAAAGTCGCAGCCGTGTACGCGAGTCAATTTCCCCAGGTGAATCTGTTCACCATTGACGAGGTGTTCGGCGGCTGGCAGAAGGCGCAAAAAACCCATTTCGCCGACGGCGGCGTGTTCGATCAAATCTATCAGCCCAGCCGCTAACTTATTGGAGTCATTGAGTTATGCCGCATTGGCACCAAGACAATTCCCATTCCATCGGACGCACCCCGCTGGTCCGGCTCAACCGGATCACGGAGGGCGCGCCCGCTACGGTGCTGGCGAAGATCGAAGGGCGTAATCCGGCCTATTCGGTCAAATGCCGGATTGGGGCCGCCATGGTTTGGGATGCGGAACAGCGGGGTCTGCTGGGACCGGGCAAGGAACTGGTGGAGCCGACCAGCGGCAATACCGGGATCGCGCTGGCCTTTGTCGCCGCCGTGAGTGGTACCTGAGTTTCTCATTGTTTGAGGGGGTGTTCGATGCCAATGGACTCGGTGTTTGAACCCGAGCTCGGGCAGGGCGCTAATTGTCGAACGGGTCTCTTGATGCCTGTCTTTCCGCATCCCGCTTATATGAGTCAGACAATTCCCTGAGAGTACGGGCCAGACGATGGTAGCCATAAGCCTCAACTTCTTCAGCTTTAGTCCGATAACTTTCAGCCAATTCTCGTTCTGCTCGTCCGGCTGTCCATGAGTGAACTCCACGCGAGTTGAACAGTGCGGTGCGAAAACCATCTCGCATAGGCTGGGCATCCTTGGCATTGAGCGCCCGTGCAGCGGCGTGATGTATCCAAAGACCATCGGGATCGGCAGGGGTGTGAACCAGCGCTTTGCCAAATGTTGAGAGCGCAATGTCTAAATGGCCGGATTCCGTACAACTTGCTTTGACCCTCTCCAACCATGCGGTCAGCACATTGCCATCAAACGCCCCATCCTTCTGGCTACCTGGAAGCATCTTCCACTCGTAAAGCAGGTGATAGGCATTGGTCGCCATATTCTTTTGTTGTTCCGTTGGTTCTTCGACGGGGCGATCTTCCTTATCGGATCGAAAAATAAGCCGAATGGCCTCGCAGAAAAAATCGGGATCGTCGGCCAATTGCTGTCCCAATAGCTTGGGAGACGCGCCCCGGTGTTCATTGAGAAGTGGCAGAAACGCCCATTCGATCTGGAAAAGATCGGCGGGATTTGTATTTGGATCGTCTTGTAGCACCTTGATGATTTCGACGACAGCGTTCTGATCTATCGCTTGGGCAGTTTCTGAAGAATGAAGCATTTGAAGTACGCGAACGATTTGCTGACTATTCAGAGGCCCCTTATCGTATCGCAATCGCTCAAGACAACGAATCGCTTCATGTGGCCGACCATGTTCGACTAACCGGTCTATAGCGAGTTCGAGATTTTTTTCAGCTTGATAGGGGTTTACATAGGTTTTTGCCCAATAGGGAGCTTCATTCTTGCCGAAATTTTTCGCCAACCTACCCCAAGTTTCTTCATTAAAAGGTAAATGAGCGAATAGTTGCGCTTTTTCTGATAGCGTCCAATCCGACATATTCATGCCGTCTATCCACGGCCAGCCCTGGATGCAAAATCTTCCACAAACGAAGCCAGCCGCAAACTGCGCTAAAGATTTAGCTGCTGATTCCAGCATTAAAGGCAGAATATCTGCATCGCTATCGAATTCAGTGATCGCTCCAAATGCGATACCTGCTTGCCAAGCTGATCGCACGGATTGAGCGAATTTAAAAACCGCTTGCATGCCACCGGATAAATAAATTTCTTTAATGGCTTCTTTCCGCTGATCATCAAGCTTTTTCCGTTGCTCTTCCCAGCTATCCTTTTCTTCGTAAAGCTCAAAATCATGCTCTGTGAACAGCCGTTCGTGGAGATATATGGGCGATTGAGGAGCAAGACCTTCGGTAATTGCCTCAATTTCATCGACCACTTCCGATTTCATGGCCCAATCGGTATCCGCGAATTTCCGGTGCTTTGAAATCAAACGGGTAAGCTCGTTCCAGACTCGAAGCCGCTCCGCCTCCGACATCGAAATCACTGCGTCCGAACGCAAATGGGCGAGAATCTGCTGGTATGCAGACGGTGGGAAATTGTCAAGGCGGTCAATGAGGTTGGCGAGCTTGGCGATGTCTTGCTTGGCCTCACCGACGGCCAGTTCCGCATAAGCGGCGGTTTGTTCCCAATACTCCTGATGCGTTACGCCCTTCGACCAGTCATCGGAGATCATCTCCCGCCATGCCGGTTTGCGCGAGCCGGAAGAAAATTGATGTGTATTTGGCAAAAGAGTTAGTAGCAGTTTCCAGGCAACATCCGGCAACTCATCCAAGAGAGTCGCCACGGCAATCTTTCTCTTAGTTACCGGCGCGCAAGTTTGCGGCAGCCAGGGTAAGAGCATGGTGGTAAGCGAGTTGGCGGGACGATTGCCCCAGTTGCCTCCGGGGTCTCGCGTAGCTAACTCACCGAGGAGCATGACGACGCGGGTCAGATAGTCGGCATCCCAGGCCAGAGTTTCAAGTGCCCACAGCAAGCCAGTCATATAGTTGGCACCGCCCATTAAGCCTTTACCTTCCTGTTTAAATACCCAATCGAAGGGGCATGGATCGCTATCAACAGCCTTCGCGACGGCATCCAGGAACTCTCGGGGAGCGGCTTCGGCTAACAAAGGCAAAAGGTTGTTCAGACTGGCCCAAAGCACCGAATCTGCGCCCGCCAGGATTTCCCGCACCGCCAGCATGGCGGTCGTTTCAGCCTTATCGAAAGAGCAGGAGGTCATCGCCTTAGGATGGCTACCGAGGAGCGCGAGGCTTTCCGCCAGGCCGTTTCGCAGCCTTTGGGAATGGCTTAGCGTTTTACCGTGAATATTTGCCATGTATCGCTCATCGGGAGGCAGATCGAACTGCGGATCGCGCTCGTGTAGAACAGCAACAGCGGTTTCCTTCAGCCTGTCCAAATGCTCATCGAAAAGTCGCGACCCCAGCGCATACCATGCTTCGTAGCGAGCAACGACTTTCCAGAAACCATCCCGTTGAATCAGGGGAGCGCCCGGACGCAACGCGGTTTCACGCATTTTTCCGATCCACTCCTTATAGACGTTTCCCGAGACTTGCTCCACGACGGCTTTATCGGCTTCTGATCGCTCATTCCAACCGCCAAGTAGCGCCGCAATGGCGAGTTCTGAAGCATCCCCGCCTTGCGCCCATTCCGGCATCAACGAGAGGTTTTGGATGCATCGGAGCAAGGAGTTCAGGTTGCCATCGCTTCTTTGCGCCAAATTCCGGGCGTGTTCTTCGTTGTAACCCGCTTTTTCCAAAGCTTCCTTAATCTGGTAATCCTTGGCATTTCTTAAATCGACTCGATTTGGATCGGGACGCCCGCCACGCATCCCGCCGAACACGACCGCATGTCCCGCCCGTTTCGCTTTTTCCAGCAACCGATGTGAACTTGATGACTCGGTGTCATCGAGATCGAAATCCGCTATTAGTACGTGGCGTTCCCTAAGCGCAGTTACCGCCTCCCAGGCTTCCGCACCCGACAGGATGAGACAGCGGCCCACCGCTTCTACCTTGGTCTCTTCATCCAGGGACGCCAGATAGGCGACCACGAAATCCGCCGCTTGCCTGGGATAGCGGGTATCCAGCCTCAACCGAAGCAGCGTCCCAGAAAATACCTCTTTTAACTTTTCACGCGCCTCGTCCCGATTGGCAAGAAATACATGCGGCGTGAGCGGTGGTGGGTCGCCGATGGTTCTCAATGTGGCCCAACGTTGCTCTGGTGTCTCCATTTGCTGAACTGGCAACCGCATTGCATCCGCCAGCCATCGTTCGATAGCGGGAAAATGATGCAGCCAGTCGATTAGTCCGCAGCCGTCTATAACGCGAACATCCCTCCAAGCGTTTTGCCCGCGACGTTTTTCAAGCCAGTTGGCTTGTTTATCCTCTTTCCATGTGTACTCCCAGTCTCTTCTTCCCGATGAAGGCGTAACAAAGATGGACGTCGATTCGCGTCTGATCTCCTCGGGCGTTGCGGCTGTCAAGCCATTGTAATCACCGGTCGCTTTTTTGCCGGCATCCATATTGGTTCCAATTTCCCAGAACGATCTTCCTTCCGGCACAAACGGATCAAAGCCGAAATTCGTATTCAAAACACCATCCGGTCCGTGTTGTCCGATGCTGTCTCCGAGTGGAAAGCGCCGCTCCTTGGGATTAGGAGCCGACGCCGCAACCAGCCGCCAGACCAGTTCAACAATCACACCCTGAGCCTCTCTCGCGTTGCCGCGCACCCAGTCATCGAGGCTATTTTCGGTGATGCTGCTGTTGTGGATCATTGTGAAATGTTCCCTATCGAAATTTCTCCAGACTTTACGGCAATTTCACTGTGCGAGAAATAACGTAACGCCATGTTTCAAAGCGGGCACCGGCAACATCGCCGACGCGGTCGGCCTTGGCGCGGCGCTCGACTATCTCGAACGGATCGGCGCGGGCGCAACGCACGGCTGGTCTAGTTGACCCGTGAGCGGAAGCAGAACCGGACCAAACCCGGTTTTGCTTCGCGGCTCCCTCCCGCCATTGCAGAAAATCGCATAACGATTGCGCAATATCTTATTTTCCATTATTCCCATTCGTTTTTAGACTTCGACTTGGTTATAACTTTTTCAGAGTCTGTCGATGCCCTTCTCGCCCCGCATAGTTCGCGCTCTTTTGGCGGGCGCCGCCGCCCTGTGGCTCGGCGCCGCTCACGCTGAGGTCACCCTGCTGAATGTCTCCTATGACGTAACGCGGGAGCTGTATAAGGACATTAACCCCGCCTTCATCGCGCAGTGGGAGCAAACCAGCGGTGAGCGCATTACGGTCGAGCAATCCCACGGCGGATCGAGCAAACAGGCGCAGTCGGTCGCGAATGGTCTGGAAGCCGATGTGGTGACCATGAATCAATCCACCGATATCGATCTGCTGGCGCGCAGCGGGCTGGTTCCGAATGACTGGCGGCAACGCTTGCCGCACCACAGCGCACCCTATACCTCGACCACCCTCTTTCTGGTGCGCAAGGGCAATCCCAAACAGATTCGGGACTGGGACGATCTGGCCAAACCGGGCATCGCGGTGATCGTCCCCAATCCCAAGACCTCCGGCAACGGTCGTTACACTTATCTGGCGGCCTGGGGCTATGCGGTAAAGAAGGGCGGCGACGAAACGGCGGCGCGCGATTTCGTGACCCGGCTGTTCCGCAACGTGCCGGTGCTGGATGGCGGCGGACGCGGCGCCACGACGACCTTTACCCAGCGCGATTTGGGCAATGTGCTGGTGACCTTCGAAAATGAGGCGGTGCTGATCCAACAGGAATTGGGGAGTGCCGGCTTTGAAGTGGTTTATCCCTCGATCAGCCTTCAGGCTGAAGCGCCGGTCGCAGTGGTGAATCCAGTGGTGGATCGCAAAGGGACGAGAAAGCAGGCGCAGGGTTATCTGGAGTTTCTCTATTCCCCAGCTGGGCAGGAGATCATCGCCCAGCATTTCTTTCGTCCGCGCCTCGACGCGGTGTTGCAAAAATACGCGCAGCAGTTCAAGCCGATCCCGCTGTTCACCGTGGATGAGGTCTTCGGCAGTCTCGATCAGGCGCAGAAGACCCACTTCGCCGATGGTGGCGTGTTTGATCAGATCGTAGTGAAGCGCTGATGGGCGCCCGAACCATGCGACGGGTTTTACCAGGATTTCCGCTGGCGCTGGGCTATACCCTGGTCTACCTGTCCCTCATCGTTTTGATTCCGCTCAGCGCCGTCTTTCTGAAAGCCGCAACTCAGGGTTGGGAGTCGTTCTGGGCGGCGATCAGCACTCCACGGGTGGTGGCCTCATACCAGTTGACCTATGGCGTTTCCCTGCTGGCCGCCGCGATCAACGCGGTGTTCGGGCTGATTTTCGCCTGGGTGCTGGTGCGCTACGATTTTCCAGGCCGGCGCATCGTGGATGCGCTGGTCGATTTACCGTTTGCCTTGCCCACAGCGGTCGCCGGCATCGCGCTGACCGCCATCTACGCGGGCAACGGCTGGCTGGGGCAATGGCTGCAACCGTTAGGGATCAAGGTCGCCTTCACCCCGCTGGGGATTCTGGTGGCGCTGATCTTCATCAGCCTGCCCTTCGTAGTGCGCACGGTGCAGCCGGTGCTGGAAGATCTGGAGACCGAACTGGAAGAAGTGGCCGCCAGTCTCGGCGCGGATCGCTGGCAGACGTTCTATCGAGTGGTGTTGCCGCCGGTGCTGCCCGCGCTGCTGACTGGCTTCGCCCTGGCCTTCGCCCGCGCGGTGGGGGAATACGGTTCGGTGATCTTTATCGCCGGCAATGTGCCGATGGTGTCGGAAATCACTCCGCTGCTGATCATCACCAAACTGGAGCAGTTCGATTACCCCGGCGCTACGGCGATTGCCGCCGTCATGCTGGTGACTTCGTTTATCTTGCTTTTCCTGATCAATGGCTTGCAGGCATGGGTCAGTCGCAGACACGGAGGAGTTTAAGCATGGCCGCTCTTGTTGCCAGCCATTGGACCGTCCACTCGCGGCGCTTCGAGACCAGCGCCGCCACCCGTGAACCCACCTGGGTGCGAGGGATGCTGATCACGATTGCACTGGCGTTCTTTGCACTGTTTTTGTTGTTGCCTTTGGTGACGGTCTTCGCCGAAGCCCTGCGCAAGGGCTGGGGGGTCTATTTCGCGGCGCTGGTGGAGCCGGATGCCCGCTCCGCAATTTTCCTGACCCTGCTGGTTACGGCGATTGCCGTGCCGCTCAATCTGGTGTTTGGGGTCGCAGCGGCCTGGGCCATCGCCAAATTCGATTTTCGCGGCAAGCAATTGCTCACCACCTTGATCGATTTGCCGTTCTCGGTGTCGCCGGTGGTCGCCGGTCTGACTTTCGTGCTGCTGTTCGGGGCGCAGGGCTGGTTCGGCCCGTGGCTGGCCGATCACGGGGTGCGGATCATGTTTGCCGTGCCCGCTCTGGTGTTAGCAACGGTGTTCGTCACCTTCCCGTTCGTGGCCCGGGAACTGATTCCGCTGATGGAAGCGCAGGGACAGGAGGAAGAAGAGGCAGCCATCGTATTGGGGGCTTCCGGTTGGAAGACGTTCTGGTATGTGACCCTGCCGAATATCAAATGGGGTCTGATCTATGGGGTGATTTTGTGCAACGCCCGGGCGATGGGTGAATTCGGCGCGGTCTCGGTGGTGTCCGGCCATATTCGGGGGCGGACCAACACCATGCCACTGCATGTGGAAATCCTCTACAACGAATACAACTTCGCCGCCGCCTTCGCCATCGCCTCGCTGCTGGCCCTGCTGGCCTTGCTGACCCTGGTCATCAAGTCCTGGGTGGAATGGCAGGGGCGGCAACAGATGAACGCCGGCCGGGAACTCTAAAAGGCATCGTCATGAGCATTCACGTTCAAAATATCGCCAAGCGGTTTGGGCATTTCGTGGCCCTGGATAACGTCACTCTGGATTTCCCCACCGGGGAATTGGTGGGTCTGCTGGGACCGTCCGGCTGTGGCAAAACGACTCTGTTGCGAATCATTGCGGGCCTGGAATCTGCGGATAGCGGGCAGGTGTGCCTGGAAGGCGAAGATGCCTCTGCCGCCCATGTCCGCGAGCGTCAGGTCGGCTTCGTGTTCCAGCATTACGCGCTGTTCCGGCACATGACCGTGTTCGATAACGTGTCCTTCGGACTGCGGGTCAAGCCGCGCGGACAGCGCCCCGCCGCCGACAAAATTCGTCAGCGCGTGAGTGAACTCCTCGACCTGGTGCAACTGAGCGCACTGGCGAATCGCTACCCAACCCAGTTGTCCGGCGGGCAACGCCAGCGGATCGCGCTGGCGCGCGCCCTGGCGGTCGAGCCGCGCGTGTTGCTGCTTGATGAGCCGTTTGGGGCGCTGGACGCCAAGGTGCGCAAGGAGTTGCGCCGCTGGTTGCGCACCCTGCATGACGCGCTGCATATCACCAGCATTTTCGTCACCCATGATCAGGAGGAGGCGCTGGAAGTTTCAGACCGGGTAGTGGTGATGAATCAGGGTCGCGTTGAGCAGATCGGGACGCCCGCCCAGGTCTATGAACATCCGGCGACCCCGTTCGTCTACGGCTTTCTGGGCGCGGTCAATCTGTTCCACGGTCGAGTGCAGGGTCAGCATCTGCACATGGGCGCGGACCGCTTGCAGGTCGGCCATCACGGCTTTGAAACCGGCGCCGAAACCCTGGGGTTTGTCCGCCCGCATGAATTGGACATCGTGACCGATTTATCGGAACGTTCCGGCATTGAGGCGCGGGTGGAACGGGTGCTGGCGCTCGGTGCCACGGCGCGAGTCGAACTGAGCGGCGCCGGTCTCGACGCCCGCCATCGTTACGAAGTAGAACTGTCACGCGAGCGGGTGGCGGCGTTGAAGCTGGATACCGGACAATGGGTGCGGTTGCAGCCGGCGCGGATTCGGCTGTTCGCCCCCGACGAACTACGGGCGGAAACCGCGTGAATTTCCAGCAACTTAAAATCATTCAAGAAGCGGTGCGCTGCAATTTCAACTTGACCGAGGTCGCCAATGCGTTGTTCACCTCGCAGTCGGGGGTGAGCAAGCACATCAAGGATTTGGAAGACGAACTCGGGGTGGAGTTGTTTATCCGCCGGGGCAAACGGTTGTTGGGGATGACGGAACCGGGCAAGGAAGTGGTGGAAATCGTCAGGCGGATGCTGCTCGACGCCAACAACATTCGCCAACTGGCGGCGCAGTTCTCCAACCGCGATCAGGGCAAACTCTGCGTCGCCACCACCCACACCCAAGCCCGCTACGCGCTGCCGCCGATTGTCGGCCAGTTCAAGGCGGCTTTTCCCAAGGTGCATCTGGCGCTGCATCAGGCCAGTCCCAGCGAGATTGTCGCGAGGCTGCTGTCCGGTGAAGCCGACATCGGCATCGCCACTGAAGCGTTGGCCGATGTGGCTGAACTGGCGGCCTTCGCCTTTTACGAATGGCACCATGCGGTGATTGTGCCGGAGTCCCATCCGCTGACGGCGGAAGCACCGCTCACCCTGGAGGCCATTGCCGACTATCCGATCATCACTTACCACGAAGGTTTTACCGGCCGTGCCCGGATCGACGCCACCTTCGCCCGCGCCGGATTGATCCCCGACATTGTGATTTCGGCGCTGGACGCCGATGTGATTAAGACTTACGTCGAACTCGGTCTGGGCATCGGCATCATCGCCGCGATGGCCTACAGCCCGGCCAAGGACAGCGGACTGCGCCTGCTCGACAATGCGCCTCTGTTCGAGCGGAACATTGCCTGGATCGCCGTCCGCAAAGGGCATTACCTGCGCAACTTCGTCTATCGGTTCATCGAACTGTGCAATTCGGAATTGACCGAAACCACCGTCCGCAACCTCAATGCGCCGCTCGCCGCTATCGATTCCTGATTCGATGCGACGGCATCCGTGTAAAGATGGCATTAGCAGGGATTGGGCTTCAGGGCAGTTGCAAAATAGCGTCCCGGTTGGTCCAGGATGTGACCTTAGCCGCCGCTGCGGCACGGGTCAGCCATTGGTATTCGCTATGTTCGGCGGGATTGAGAACGACCACTCGGCGGCCTGGTAAGTGAACCCGGAACACATGTTCAAGGTTTTCAGCGGCATCCGGCGCGTAGCGCTGTTTCCAGGGCGGCACAATCGGGAAGCGGTTAATGATGCCGCAACTGAGTACTTCCACCTCATCGCCCAGCCCGGTTTCCTCGCGCAATTCCCGCCGCGCCGCGTCCAGCGGATCGGCTTCTTCCCAGTGCAGACTGCCGGTCACCGACTGCCAGAAATCGGGCGGTTGACCGCGCCGCAACACCAGCACCTCGCCGGTCGCGGTGTAAACCACCACCAGCACCGATTCCGGGCGCTTGTAGCGGGAAACCTGGCTCCCTCCTTTGGCAACGGGAGGTTGGGATGGATGTTCAGGGCACACGGCGCAGCCGGTAATCTGCGGTAATCTGCGAAATCTGCGGACACCGGATGTTCAGGGCACACGGCGCAGGCGGATATTGAGATCGCGCAACTGCACTTCGGTCACTGGCGCGGGAGCCTGAGTCAGTGGACAGGCGGCGCTCTGGGTTTTGGGGAAGGCGATCACATCGCGGATCGACTGGGCGCCGGTCATCAGCATCACCAGCCGATCCAGCCCGAACGCCAGTCCGCCGTGGGGCGGACAACCGTATTTCAGCGCATCCAGCAGGAAGCCAAACTTGGCCCGCGCCTCGTCGGGT
Organism: Candidatus Contendobacter odensis Run_B_J11; assembly: GCF_000531125.1. Taxonomy (GTDB): domain Bacteria; phylum Pseudomonadota; class Gammaproteobacteria; order Competibacterales; family Competibacteraceae; genus Contendibacter; species Contendibacter odensensis. The sequence goes on from NZ_CBTK010000060.1 coordinate 18,447, forward strand.
GCAATGCCCAGCAGATCGAACACCGCGCTTTGCATCTCCTGACGATGGATACGCACCGAACCGCCGCCGACCTCGGTACCGTTCAGCACCATGTCATAGGCCCGCGACAGACATTGGCCGGGATTGGCGCGCATCTCAGCCGGATCGTCGCTGCGCGGCGCGGTGAAAGGATGATGCAGCGCGTTCCAGCGTTGTTCCTTGCCATCCCACTCGAACATCGGGAAGTTGACCACCCACAGCGGTGCCCACTCGCCATGGACCAGACCGAGATCGTGACCAAGTTTGACCCGCAGCGCGCCCAAGGCATCGTTGACTACTTTGGTGGAATCAGCACCGAAGAAGATCAGATCGCCGTTTTCCGCGCCAGTGCGGGTGAGAATTTTCGCCAGCACCTCGTCGGGCAGAAATTTCACGATGGGCGCTTGCAAACCGTCGCGCCCACCGCTGACTTTATTAACCTTGATGTAGGCCAGACCCTTAGCGCCGTAGCGGCTGACGAACTCGGTATAACCGTCAATTTCGCGCCGGGTCAGCTTGCCGCCCTCCGGCACCCGCAACGCCGCCACTCGCCCCTGCGGATCCTGCGCGGCGGCGGCAAACACCTTGAAATCCACCTCCGCCATCAAATCGGACAGCTCGGTCAGTTCCAGCGGGATGCGCAAGTCCGGCTTGTCGGAACCGTAACGCTGCATCGCCGTTTCGTAGGGCATCCGGGGAAACGGATCGGGTAATTCAACCGCCAGCACCTCCTTGAACATCTGGCGGATCATCGCTTCCATCAGATCGGTAATCTGCTGTTCGTCCAGAAACGAGGTTTCGATATCGATCTGAGTGAATTCCGGCTGGCGGTCGGCGCGCAAATCTTCATCACGGAAACAGCGCACGATCTGATAGTAGCGATCCATGCCGGCCATCATCAGCAGTTGCTTGAACAACTGCGGTGACTGCGGCAGGGCGAAAAAGCTGCCAGGATGGGTGCGGCTGGGCACCAGATAGTCGCGAGCGCCTTCCGGGGTGGCCTTGGTCAGCATCGGCGTTTCGATGTCCAGAAAGCCGTGCTGTTCCAGGAACTGGCGCAGGGCGCTGACCACCCGGGTGCGCAACCGCAGCCGTTCCTGCATTACCGGTCGGCGCAAATCCAGATAGCGGTAGCGCAGCCGCACTTCCTCGGAGGTGTCGTCATCGTCCAGTTGGAACGGCAGCGGCTCGGAACGGTTGAGGATTTCGATCTCGCGGGCCAGCACTTCCACCGCGCCGGTGGGAAGATTGAAATTCTCGGTGCCTTCGGGGCGACGGCGCACCCGCCCGATCACCCGCAGCACAAATTCATTACGGACCCGCTCCGCATTGGCGAAAGCGTCCGGCACGTCGGGATCGATCACGACTTGCACCAGACCCTCACGGTCGCGCAGGTCGATGAAAATAACGCCACCATGATCGCGGCGGCGATGCGCCCAACCACAGAGGGTGACAGCCTGATCCAACAGGCTCTCGGTGATCTGGCCGCAATAATGACTGCGCATGGTTTCTGGTTTCCGTCTGGTAAAACAAGGATGAAGGAGTGGCAAAGTCGGATGAGGCCGACCGTCAAGGGCGGAAATAGTACGAATTCAGACCCCTAGCCGCAACCAGTGCTACGAAATGGTCAGGCTTGGATTCGTCATTCGTCGCGGAACTATTGCCGGCGATGCCTGGTTTCCACAACTCAACCAGAGCATCAACCGACCTCAAATAAAGGGTTCTTCGACGGTTCTTGTGGAGCGGGTCTCCCAAGACGTATTGTGGCTCACCGAATCGGCTCGTGGTTAGCTCGATGTCTTTGCAAATCAATTGATTATTGATGAGCTATCCATTGTAAGTAATAGTTGGTAACGTCTAATGAACCACTCTGTGACCGAACCAAGTTTGGAAGCACAAGTTAAGGCTGAATTAGGGCGTATTCTGGACTGTCCAGCATTCCGGGCCGCGCCGAAACTGACTCGGTTGCTGTGCTATCTGATCAGAGAGGGGCTGGCGGGGCGGGTCGAGCGGATCAAGGCTTACGCGATTGCCGTTGATGTATTCGACCAGCCGGCCTCTTTCGATCCACAGACCAACGCTTTGGTGCGGGTGCAAGTTGGCCGGTTGCGTAATCTGCTGGAGCGCTACTACCTGAACGATGGCCGCGCCGATTCGCTACGCATCGAAATTCCCAGGGGCGGCTATCTGCCGTTATTCCAAACCGATCCGGTAATCGCCCAAGTCAATCGTATTCAGCGGGACAGTGATTCGTTGCTGCGGGTGTCCTACGGGCCGGCGCTGGCGGTGTTGCCCTGCCGCAACTTGAGCGGCGACGACCGGCTGAATTACCTCTGCGATGGCATGACCCAGGAACTCATTCATCTGCTGACCCAATGCCGTGAGCTGCATGTGATTGCCCCGGACACCATGTTCCAGTATCGAGCGCGGGGGGCAAATCCACTGCATTTGGGCAACGAACTAGGGGTCGACTACGTCCTGAGCGGTACCGTGCGGATGGGCGACGACCGGATGCGGCTGATCGCCAGTCTGACCGATACGGAAACCGGCATCCGGGTCTGGACCCAGAGCTACGACCAGACGTTGACCATGACCGGTATTCTGGGGGCGCGGTCTATTCCCCGGAAGACGGCATTCTCTGTGATAAGAAGGCGGGCATCTGCGCTGATTCCAGCGGTATCTCAATGGCCTTTACCCAGCAGTTCCTGGGCGACAGGGCTCAGCAGAAGCAGATGGCCTTGATGAAGCAGGGTGGGTACAACCAGACGTACTTCTCCTGTCCGACGGCGTTGCCTGCAACACTGCGGACAAGAAGTGCTACGTTGGTGAATTCGACAGCACGGTCGCCGCCGCCCACACCCGGGCGCTGTTCGGCAGATAACGACCGGATTCTCAGCTTCCACTTTTAATCACTACCCACACCAAGGTCAACGACGATGGCAACCCGGGGCCGGCGCGATCAACAACGCGAGAAGCGCGACCGCGAATCCCTCGAACTTTGCCTGATGCAAACCAGGCTTGAATCAGGTGGAGTCTAAGAAATGACTGAAGCCAGCCACTGGCTTGCCAAAACCGTGCGCGTTCTGCGTCCCGGCATTGAGATGCCGCCAAGCGTCGTCATATCGCAAGACCTCAGCGAGGCCTGGCGGCAGATGACCGTGATTTTCCAGATCACGCCGATGGAGTTGGCTGATTGTGTCGCCAAGACCTTTGGCCTGAAGGTCGGCGCCATGGCTCAGTTTCAACCGAGTGACGCCAGCCTGATTCCTGAACGCCACTGTCGTGAGCTGGGAGTGGTTCAGCTCTGGCTGACCCAGAAAACCGCCTGTTTTGCCGTCGCCGATCCCCGGCTTTCCGATGAGCAGTTAACTCGCTTGCGCTTCGCGGTGGCCAGAAATGTCGAACTGGTCATTTTGCCACCGGATGACATTGATACCTGTTTGACGCGCCTGTTCGCCTCAGCGGGTGGCAGCCAGGGACATAAAACCGCCGTCATTGACCTGCTGGCGAGTGCTTCCTCGACGGATCAACACATCGTCAGGCTGGCCGGCGCACTGCTCCGCTCGGCCATTGACCGCAACGCCTCCGATGTCCATATCCATCCTTTCGTCGGCGGTGGAGCCATCCGGCTCCGAGTTGACGGGCGACTGCGGCGCATCGCCACCATTCCCGCCGAAACGCTCGCGGGATTGGCGCGCTATTTCAAGACCCATGCCGGCCTGGAACCGAACCCGCTCAAGCCACAGGATGGCCGCTTGCGGCTCGCCTATGGTCGGCGTGAAATCGACCTCCGATTATCGATCCTGCCGGCCTACGACGGCGACCGGATCGTCTGCCGCCTGCTCGATCAAAGCCGAAATTTCTCGCTGCAACAAAGCCGGTTCTCTCCCACCGACCAGCAGACCTTGCGCCGCATGACCCAACACAGCGCCGGCATCGTGCTGTTGACCGGCCCCACCGGTTCGGGCAAGACCTCAACGCTCTATGCCCTGCTGACCTCGTTGAACTCGGTGGACACCAATATCATGACCATCGAGGATCCGGTCGAGTACGTCTTACCGGGGATCTCCCAGGTTCAGGTCAACGAAAAGCAGGGCCTGTCGTTTGCCGACACCTTGCGCTCCATCCTGCGCCAGGATCCGGACATCGTCCTGGTCGGCGAAATCCGCGATGGCGAAACCGCGCGCATCGCCACTCAGGCCGCGCTGACCGGTCATCTGGTGCTGTCCACCCTGCACACCAACAACGCCCTCGGCGCCCTGCCACGGCTGCTCGACCTGGGACTCGACGCCAGCATTTTGGCCGATGCCCTGCTTGGGGTGGTCTCCCAACGCCTGGTCCGCTGTCTCTGCGAAGCCTGCCGCCTGCCCACACAGGCGCCCTACTCGCCGAGCGAAACGGAGTTTCAGCGCATCACCGGCGAATATCCGGCCTATCGTCCCGGCGGCTGCGAGACCTGTGACTACACCGGCTTTCGTGGCCGATTGCCGATCATCGAAAGTCTGGAGTTATCGCCCGCGCTGCGCCAGACCATCGTCTCGGGCGAGCGTCGGCTGGAGGAACTGGCCCGCGTCGCGGGGGGATACCGGCGCTCGATGGCGGCCAGCGCCAAGGATTGGCTGGTTTCGGGGCAAACCACGCCCGGCGAGGTGCAGCATGTCCTCGGCCTGGGTTTTTGGCGCGAACTGGCGGTGGAACACGGCGTCAACCCGGAGTCCCTCAGCGCCAACCTGAGTCAGGAAAGCCAGCCGGGGCAACGTATGAAGGTGCTGGTTCTATCGCAGAATGCGGCGTTGGGCGCGAGTCTGGCCGAAGCTCTCCCCTACGGGGTCGAACGGGTGAATGATGATCAGTCCGCCGCTGCCTATCTCAAACAATCCAGCGATGTGATTGGCCTGGTCATCGATGCCGAGCTTGCCGAGAGTCCACTGGAGGTCTGGCTGACCCGCCTCCGCACCCAACTGGCCTGGGCCGGGTTGCCCGCCCTGTTTGTGACCCGGCCACCGCAGATGGAACTGAAGAACCTGCTCGCGAAATTCGACGCGCCCAACGTCGAGCTTGACGACGCGCAACCGCACCTGTTGCAAGAGGCGCTGACCCAACTGCTGCAAGGCAAACACTGAACCCTGGCATTGACCCGGAGAGTTGATATGAAAAAACCATCAGGTTTCACCCTCATTGAGGTTCTCGTTACAGTCGCTATCATTGCGATCCTGGCCGCAATTGGCGGCCTCGCCTACGGGTATTACGTCATCAAGGCCCGCGTGGTTGAGGGGCTTGAATTTGCCGATGCTGCTCGATTGCGAGTGGATATTCCCCTGGCGACAGTGGGCGGACTGAAAAACACTGATCTGCTCGATGCCGGCGGCAAACCGGTCGACATGATGACCGGGCTGGATTGGCGGAATACACCCGCCGCCGCGCCGGGTGCGAGTACCGGCAACGCACCCGTGGGTTATATCCTCGCCGCTATGGATCTGCCGGGATTCGGCAAGAAAAACGTCCTCGCCCTGCAACGTCTGGCCAACGGTACCTGGTTGTGCGTAAGCGCGGCTCAGGTGGGAGCGAAGGATGCCTTGGCAGAACGCTTTCTCCCCTCGACCTGCCTGGGGGCAGCCATGTCCGCGCCCAAGTTAGCATCAGCAACCCCAACCTGCCCACCCGGCCAGGAAATGGTGAGTCTGCCCACCGGTGCGAGCTGTACGCCCCAATGCGCCGCCGGTCAGATTCGCAATAGCGCTAATCCAACCCAGTGCAGGCCCGATCCGGCGACGATAGCCACACCGGTCGCGCCAGCCGCCCCGCCCACGGCAGCGACGGCTCCTGTCACACCCG
>NZ_CBTK010000061.1 GCF_000531125.1 Candidatus Contendobacter odensis Run_B_J11
TGTCACCTTTGGCAGCCTGAGCCGTTCCATCCGCTTTAATCATCGAGTGATTGCCGCTTGGGTCGCGTTGCTCAAGACCGTCCCTAATGCACGGTTGATGCTGAATCACAAACCGATGGGTGACCGGGTGACTGCAGATTATTTCGTACAGCAGTTTGCCGCTTACGGGATTGATCGGGAGCAGTTGATCCTGATCCACACCCCAGTATGGGAAGCCTATGCGCAACTGGATATTGCCTTGGACCCGTTTCCGCACAATGCTGGCACCACGACGTTTGAGGCCTTATGGATGGGAATCCCGGTCATCTCGCTGCGAGAGCGGCCCTCGGTGGGGCGTTTTGGCGACGCGATCCTGGGAGCGATGGGGTTAAGCGAATGGGTCGCGGACAGCGTCGAGGACTATATCGCTATCGCGGTGCGCCTCGCCAACAATCGGGAACAGTTGGCGGGTTGGCGATCCACCTTACGGGCCAGGATGCAAGCTTCTCCACTGATGGATGAGGTTGGCTTCACTCACGATCTTGAAACCGCCTATCAGGAAATGTGGCGGATTTTTTGCCTGAGTTAATAGACTCCAGCTTGTCGAATGCACCACAGGATGCCAGCCATGCCCCCTTTCTCTGCTTCAGCGCCCGTAATGACCCGTACCCACACTCCTCAGGTTCGTGTTGGTGAAGTTGATCTTACTCTGGATCAGGCTCTGGATTGGGCGCAAGCGCTTCAGTGTGAGGGAAAACTGACCGAGGCGGCAGCGCTTTATCAGCATATTTTGCAAGCAGTCCCTCAATGTGCAGTGGCTTGGGACTGGTTTGGAATGATCGCCTGTCGGCGTGGCGAATCCGAAACCGCAGTAGCCTGTTTGGAGCGAGCGATTGCGCTGGAACCTGAGGAAGCGCTCCATTACGACCGACTGGGGCTGATTTTCTCGGTGATGGGTGGCCAAGATAGTCGGTTATTGGAGCGGGCCGTTGCCTGTCATCAACAGGCGATCCGATTACAGCCGGATTTTATCGACGCCCATTACAACCTGGCTGGAGTTCTGCGCGCCCTGAACCGCTTGGAGGCGGCGGTCGTCCACTATCGCGAAACCTTGCGTTGCAGTCCGGGGTTCGCCACTGCGCACTATGAACTGGGTAATTTGTTGTGGAGCTTGGGCCGACTGGCCGAGGCTGAGGATTGTTATCGGCAGACCTTGGCATTGGAACCGACCCATGCAGACGCCGCTAACCATCTCGGCGCAATCGCCTGGGCGCAGCACCGAGTAGAAGAGGCGTTCTCGTGGTATGGCATGGCTCTGGCGCTGCGTCCTGATTGCACGGAAGCTCGTTACAACCTGGGAATAGCGTGGGCGGAGCAGGCGAACGACATTGCCGCTGCGGAATGCTTTCAACAGGTCTTGGAAGTTGATCCCCTTTTCGCCCCTGCACACTATCAGATGAGTCGATTGCAGCATCGGCGGGGGCAACTGCAGGAAGCCTTGGACTCCCATCAGCAAGCGGTGGCTTTGCGTCCGACGGACGCGCAGTGGCTCAATGAATATGGGTTGTTATTGAGTGAATTGGACCGGCTCGATCCGGCGGTCACGGCCTATCGTCAGGCATTGGCGCTCCAGCCAGCCGCCGCCGGATTGCACAGTAATTTAGGCATGGCGCTGGAAAAGCAGGGGCAGTTTAGTGCAGCGATGGCTTGTTATCGCCAAGCGTTAACCCTGGATGCAGGCTTGGTCGCAGCCCATTCCAATTTGGGCATGGTGCTGGCTAAGCTGGGGCGAGCCGATGAAGCTGACGTTTGTTTCCGCCAGGCGCTGGATTTGCAACCAGATAGCGTCAATATTTACAACAACTGGGTTTTCAACGCCAGTTATCTGCCTGATCAGGATTTGGCGCATATTCTGGCTCGACATCAGGCTTTCACTGAGCGTTTCGAGACACCACTGGCGGCGAATCGGCAACCCTGCGCCAACAGCCCCGATCCCCAGCGACGCCTCCGGATTGGGTATGTTTCGGCGGATTTTCGCCACCATGCGGTCAGCCAGTTCCTGGAGAGCGTGTTGTCCGCGCAGGATCATCAGAATTTCGAGTGGTTTGCCTATCTTAATCAACAGCAGGGGGATAGCCAGACGCGCCGCTTGTTGTCCTTGTTTGATCACTGGCGGACAGTGTGGGCGTCCAGCGATGAACAATTAGCGGCGCTGATTCGCGACGACGCCATTGATATTCTGGTCGATCTTTCCGGACACACCCAGGGCAATCGCTTGTTGGTCTTTGCCCGCAAACCGGCGCCGGTACAGGTGGCTTGGCTGGGCTATTTCGCGACAACGGGGCTGACGACTCTGGATTATATCCTGGCCGATCGCTGGGTGATCCCGCCGGAGGAAGATGCTTTTTATACCGAGCGCTCTTATCGCTTGCCAGATAGTTGCCTGTGTTTTACTCCCCCCGAGTTTGATCTGCCGGTCGCGCCAACGCCTGCCCAGCGTCAAGGATTTATCACTTTTGGCAGCTTTAACAATCTGGCCAAATTGAATGATGCGGTGATGGCTTGCTGGACAGCGATCCTGCATGCCCTGCCTGGCAGTCGTTTGCTGTTGAAGACCGCAGTGCTGGGTGATGCCGAGGTGCGTGCGGCGCTGGTTGAACGCTTTGCCCGATACGGAATTGGTGCAGAGCGTCTGTGTTTGGAAGGGGTTGAAACCATCCGAGCCGCGCTGGCCCGTTACCATGAGATTGATATTGCGTTGGATTCCTTTCCTTATGGTGGTGGGGCCACGACGGCTCAGGCGCTGTGGATGGGGGTTCCAGTCTTGACCTTGCATGGTGATCGTTTTATCGGGCGACTGGGTGAAAGTCTGCTGCGTACCGTAGGATTGCCGGAATGGGTGGTGAAAGATAGGGATGATTATGTCGCTAAGGCTGTGGCTTTCGCTGCGGATGTGGCAGCGCTGGATACCCTGCGCCAGACGGTGCGCGCTCGATTGCTGACCTCGCCGGTTTGTAATGCGCCTAATTTTGCCCGAGGGCTGGAAGCCGCGTATCGTCAAATGTGGGAAGCGTGGTGTGCTGAGAATGGGCAATCATCCACCGAGAGTTTTTTAGAGGATCAATCATGAAGGCTACGCCTAATTCCCCTTCTGCATCGAATAGTGGTGGGTTGTTGCAGGAAGCCCTGCGCCATCATCAGGCAGGACGCTTGCGAGAGGCGCGAAAATTTTATGAGCGTCTGTTAGTGGAGCAACCACATCATGCCGATGCTTTGCATTTATTAGGTGTTTTGTATCATCAAGGCGGCGACCATCATCGAGCGCAGGATTTAATCAATCAGGCGATTGCGCACTTTCCAAAGCAGGCGGTCTATCACAACAATCTGGGGCGGGTGTTCGAGGGGTTGGACGATCTGGATGGCGCTATCCGGTGTTATCGACAAGCGGTAAAACTAAAACCGGATTTTGCTGAGGCGCATTATAACTTGGCAAATGTGCTCAAAAATCGAGAATGCTTTGAGGAAGCTTGTCAGCATTACCGGCAAGCCGTGCAATATAAACCGAACTACCCCGATGCTTACTACAATCTTGGTAATACATTACGTTTTATTAGTAAATATGAAGAAGCGATTGTCTGTTATCAGCAAACGCTGCGGCTTAAACCGGATCATGCCAAGGCTTACAATAATTTGGGTGTTACCTGGTTATTGAGCGGCCAACTGGATCAAGCAATCAGTGCTTATCAACAGGCAATTATTCTCGATCCAAATTATTTTGAGGCCCACTACAATCTAGGCAAGGCTTTTGAAGATCAACAACGATGGGATGAAGCGATTGCTTGTTACGAGCGGACGCTGGCTGTTAAACCGGATCATCTATCCGCACATTTGCAGTTAGGTCTTATTCTCAAGGAGCAAAAGCGTCTTGACGAGGCGTTGGCTTGTTACCAGCGGGCAGTATTGACTAACTCCGATGCACCAGAGATTCACAACAATTTAGGGAATACACTGAAGGACAAAGACTTTCCAGAACAGGCTGTCGCTTGTTATCTAAAAGCTTTAACAATCCGACCCGATAGCGCTGAAGTACATAACAATTTAGGAGCGGTGTTTTTAGAATTGGATAATTTGGATAAAGCGATGGAACATCTACAACAGGCGATAGTGCTAGATGAGCATTGTTTTGATGCTCATAGCAATTTGGGACATGTTTTTTTTAAAAGGCAACGAGTTGCAGAAGCGATTGTTTATTATCGAAAAACGCTTGCCTTAAAACCAGAGATGGCAAATATTCATGCCCATATTAGTGCATGCCTTACTTCTCTTGGTGTTTTTGATGATTTTATAAATTATTCTCAGAAAATATTGGAGTCTGATGAGAGATCGTTAGTATCTGATGGAAACTCAGAAGCCTGGAATAATTTTCTGTTTACTTTGAATTATCACCCTGATCTATCGATGACAGAAATTTATGACCAATATTTAAAGTGGGAAAGACGCTACGCGAAAGAGTTACAACTTAATGTAGCGATACATACTAATCACCATGACCCTTCTAAACGCCTACGGATCGGCTATGTCTCACCAGATTTTCGGGCACACTCGACGCGAAGTTTTATCGCTCCGGTGTTGGCCAATCACGATCATGAAAAGTTTGAGATTTTCGCCTATGCTGAATTAAAGCAAGAGGATAGTTGGACAACGCATTACCAGAGTTGGGTGGATGAATGGCGACCTACGCGCCGACTTAGCGACGTAGAACTAGCGGAGCGCGTTCGTGCCGATGGGATTGACATTCTGGTAGATTTAGCTGGACATACTACCGATAATCGGTTACTGGTTTTTGCCCGCAAACCCGCACCGGTACAGATAAGCTGGTTGGGCTATGGCTATACCACTGGGTTACAGGCCATGGACTATTTCCTAGGCGATGACCGCCTGACGCCCCCGGGTTGTGAGTCGTGGTTTAGTGAACGCATCTGGCGCTTACCGCACGCTTGGAGTTACCGTCCGGCGAAGGATGCGCCTGAGGTTAATCCGTTACCGGCTGAAATCCAAGGTTATGTGACCTTAGGCAGTTTGAGTCGGGCCATTCGCTTCAACGAACGGGTGATTGCCGCGTGGTCAGACTTACTCAAGGCAATCCCCACCGCACGACTGATGCTAAATAGCCCTTTTCTCGGTGAACTAGAAACTGCCGAGATGGTGGCTAACCGTTTTATACACCATGGCATTACACGCGACCGGTTAGTCGTGACACATACACCGGTCTGGGAAGGTTATCACCAATTGGATATCGCTTTGGATCCCTTCCCCCACAACGCTGGGACGACCACGTTCGAGGCGCTATGGATGGGCGTACCGGTGGTGTCGTTGCGCGACCGACCGTCGATGGGGCGATTTGGCGACGCCATTCTTGATGCCATGGGCTTGAGCGAATGGGTTGCCGACAGTGTTGAGGACTATTTGGCTATTGTAGCTCGTCTGGCCAGTGACTTGGACGCTCTGTCGGTCTGGCGGGCCACGCTTCGGGGGCGGATGTTGGCTTCGCCGTTGTGTGATGAGAGCGGATTTACCCGCGATTTGGAAAATGCCTATCGTCAAATGTGGCAGATCTATTGTCAGCAGTAGTCGTTGAGAAAAAATTTTGCTGATCCCTAAAGCCTTGGTGCTGGATGCCGATAGTTCAGGGCAAGCGGAGATAATCCCCGCACTAAACTCCACGGCGACCCCGCCCAACGTAAAAACTCTCACTGGAGATCGCAAACATGGGTATGACCATTAACTTTAATATTTCGTCCCTGAAGGCCCAGAAGAGCTTGAGCCGAACCGAAATGGGCCAGAACGTCGCCATGGAGCGACTGACGACCGGTTTGCGCATCAACAGCGCTAAAGATGACGCGGCGGGTCTGGCGATTTCCGACCGGATGACCTCGCAGGTTCGCGGCATGGGTCAAGCGGTTCGCAACGCCAACGACGCGATCTCCCTGACGCAGACGGCGGAAGGCGCCATGCAGGAAAGCACCAACCTCTTGCAGCGGATGCGTGAACTGGCGGTGCAGTCCACCAATGACACCAACAGTGCCGACGACCGTTCTTCCATTCAGGATGAAATGGATCAATTAACCGGGGAACTGGATCGCATTGCCGGCACCACGCAATTCAACGGCTCCAAGTTGTTGGATGGCACCGTCAAAAATCGCACCTTCCAGATTGGCGCTAACGCTGGCGAAACCATTTCGGTCGGCGTGGGCAGCATCACCACCCAGTCGCTGAATCTCAACAGCTACTCGGGTTTGGGTGAGCTAAACGGTGGACGTGTACAAACCCAATCCGCTTCTGTAGCCAACAATTCTTTCTATATCAATGGCAAAAACTGGTCTGCTAATGCTGTTGGTTCAGCAACTTTCGACGGTACCAATGACGCTAAGGATCTCGCCACAGAGATCAATAGCAACGCTGCGCAGCACGGAGTTACAGCCAAGGCTTATAACGTCGTCAAAGGCAGCGAGGGTGGCGCTACGGGTGTAGCCAGCGGACTCTCGATCAACGGCGCGGCAGTGACTGCATCGGGTGATATGAATGCGCTGGTCAGTAACATCAACCGCGATGTGGCTGGTGTTAGCGCTACCCTGAATTCCGATGGCTCGTTGTCATTAAGCAATGACACCGGCAACGATATTTCGATTACGGGTACGGTCACCAACACTGGCCTGACCACCGGCACCAATCGCGGCTATGTTTCGCTGACCAGTTCCAGCGGTGAGCCAATTTCCATCACCACGCCCACGGGCAGTGAAGCGAACGTATCAGCGATACAGAAGCTTGGCTTTAACCTCAGTACGGGTGCCAGCGCAGGGATCGGCGCTAATGTTGGTACTAATACCATCGGCAGCAATGCCGATCTCAAGATCAATGCAGTACAAATCGGTACTACGGGTTCCCAGAACAGCGCGGCGGCGAAGGCGGCGGTAATTAACGCGGTCAAGGACCAGACCGGGGTGGCTGCCACCGGCTTCACCGAGGTGAAAGTAGGTCTCCAGATGAGTGCTACTGCCAGTGGCACCAATAGCATGAAGATTAACGGCACCGCGATTGAGCTTTCAGGTGCTACGGGTACTAACGGCAACCTGAACTATGTAGTCACTACCATCAATAATGCAGGAGTGCAGGGTGTAGTTGCTTCTTCCGACTCAAGCGGTAATTTGGTATTAAGCTCCACGACCGGTCAGAACATCGTGTTGAACGATAGTGCTACCGACTTCCTGCTGACCGCTACCGACCAGTCGGGTACGACATCTTCAAATATTGCATCCGCAGCGCCAGGAACCACTTTCACCGGTCGCCTAAGCTTGGCTAGCGAAACCGGCACCGATGTAGTAATTAGCGGTACCGACGCCAACAGGATTGGTTATTCTGAACAAGGCGGCAATGACCAAGCCATCGCCAAGGGACTGGATGTCTCCAATGTCCAGAACGCCAGCAACGCTATCGAACGAATCGACTCGGCTTTGGGCCAGATCAACGTCGAACGCGGCAAGTTGGGCGCCTTCCAGAACCGGATGGAGTCCACCATCGCCAACCTGCAGAACGTGTCGGAGAATGTTAGCAGCGCCCGGTCGCGGATTCAGGACGCGGACTTCGCCAGTGAGACCACCTCAATGAGCCGCTACCAGATTCTGCAACAGGCCGGCATCGCGATGCTGGCGCAGGCCAACCAGTCCAAGCAGGGTGTGCTGTCGTTGCTGCGGTAAGCGCACGGTCTTGAGCAGACGCTCCCCTCCCCCTAACCGGGGAGGATTAGCGGGGAGGCACACAGGGTTTGGAACCGCTCATTCACGGGAATCCCAACCTGACCGCTTCCCTGCTTTTTTGCATCCGGGCTGCCCGGCTGACTCGAGTTGTCCTATAGTTTACTGAAGGTCACCGACTATATCGGCACGCACCGCTTCATCTCAAGGAGAGACTGCCATGACCAGCGCCATCACGGCTATCAACGCTGCTAACCTACCTCGGACTCCGCCCGAAGCCCTGCGGGATGCGGCCGTATCACCATCACCCGCATCCACTCATCCGACCGGACGACCTGATGCAACTCCTCGCGTTGCCGAAGAGACCGCTACCCGTCCCGGTCAGGCCGCTGATCGCAAAGTCGCTGCCGACTCCCCTACCAAAAAACCGGATCGCCAAGCCCTGGCTAAAGTTGTTAATGAAGTGCAGCAAAAAGTGCAAACCCTGTTGCACACCCAGGTCGAATTCAACATTGATGACCAATATAACGAAATGGTCGTTCGGGTTACGGACGCCGAAAGCAAAGAACTGATTCGCCAGATCCCTTCCGAGGAAATGCTAGCCCTAGCCCAATTCTTCAAGGACATGGATTCTGAACAGACGAAAATGCTCGATCTCAAATTACCTAACGGACCAACCAACCCCCGTGCCGCTCTCGAAGGGTTGTTACTGCGGGTGCGGGTTTAAAAACAGGAGAACCACATGGCCAGCATTACCTCTTCCGGTTTGCGTTCCAACCTGGACATTAACAGCATCGTCTCGCAACTGATCAGCGCCGAACGGACGCCCACCCAAAACCGGCTCAACCGCAAGGAAGCCACCCTCCAGGCCCAAATTTCCGGCTTCGGCACAGTCAAAAGCGCCCTGTCGGCCCTGGAACGAGCCAACACCGTATTAACCGCTACCAATACCTTTATGGGCATCAAGGCGACCCCCGGCAACAGCAACCTGCTGACGGCCACCGCCCTGAGTTCCGCACCCATCGGCAGCTACAACATCGAAGTCTCGCAACGGGCCCAGGGGCAAACCTTGGCCTCGGGCACCTTTAGTGCTGTCAGTAGCACCGTAGGCACCGGTACTCTAACCATCGAATTTGGCCAATACACCGGTGGCGATCCTCAAGGCTTGCCGCCCACTCCGCCGACCGGTTTCAACCCTAATGCCGACAAATCCAGCCTGACCCTGACCATCGACGACAGTAATAAAACGCTGGAAGGCATTCGCGACGCCATTAACACCGCTAAAAAAGGAGTGACAGCTTCCATCATTAACGATGGTAGCACCGGCGGGGGCTACCGGCTGATGCTCAGCTCCGACGATCCCGGGCTAAAGAACAGCCTCAAGATCACCGCCGGTGGTGGCGATGGTGGTCTCGCGTCGATTGCCTATGACCCAACCACCGGCGTCAACAACCTGACCGAAACCGTCGCCGCCCAAGACGCCCAAATCAAAGTCAACGGCCTGAGTATCACCAGCAGTTCCAACACCCTGAGCAGCGCTATCGCCGGCGTGACGCTGACTCTTCAGGACAAAGGATCCACCACCCTTAACCTCAGCCGCGACACCGCCGCCGCCACCAACGCGGTCGAAGGTTTCGTTAAGGCCTACAACTCTATACTGGAAACGGTCAACAAGCTCTCGTTCTACAACGCCGAGACCGGCGAGAAAGGCGCGCTGCTGGGCGATGCGGCACTCCGCTCAATCAACGCCCAGATGCGGCGCATTCTGGGCGACGGCGTTAGCGGGGACTCTACCTTTCGCACCCTGTCCAGTGTCGGCGTGACCTTGGAGCGCGATAACACCACCAAGCTCGACATCCTCAAGCTGGACAGCAGCAAGCTGCAACAGGCGCTAGGAACCGATGCAGCGGGGGTGAGCAAGCTGTTCGCCGGTTCCGGGTCGGGGGACACTCGGGTTGAGGGCCTCTCCAGTCGTTTGAACACTTTCCTGGATGCAACGCTGAGTCGAACCGGGACCTTGCAGGGCAAGACCGATAGCTTCAATGCTCGTCTCAAGGACATCACCGGCCAGCGCAGCGCTCTTGATCAACGCATGGCGAAGGTGGAAGCGCGTTATCTTGCTCAGTTCCGTGCAATGGACGCAATCGTAGGGAAAATGACTTCGACCGGTAACTACCTTACGCAGCAACTTGCGGGCCTGTCGGCGTTTTATACTAACCAGTCATAGTGATTCCTCTCACCCATCTCCTACCAGGGGCTAGGGGGGATTCACTGTCTTTTTTCAGGCTTTAGAGAATGTTATGGATATTCGAACCCAAAACGCATTGCGGCAATATCAAAGTGTCAATGTGGACGCCACTGCTGCAATCGCCAGCCCTCATCGGCTGGTTCAAATGCTGTTTGAAGGTGGGCTGGAACGGCTGGCCAGCGCCAAGGGTCATCTTGAACGCAGCGAGGTCATCCCCAAAAGTGAAATGATCGGCAAGGCTGTTGGCATTATCAATGGCCTGCGCGAGGGATTGAACTTCGAGGCAGGCGGCGAATTGGCGATCAACCTCGATCGGGTCTATGACTACCTCCAACGCCGTCTGCTGGAAGCTAACCTTAAAAATGATATAGGCATGATTGATGAGGTTGCTGCGCGACTGACCGAACTGAAAACGGCTTGGGATGAGATCGGCCCGCAGACATCCACTGCGCCGATCGAGGGTGAACCCGGCGAGATCAATTCCACAGCCTAATTCACGAACAGGAACCTTTATGAGCGACATTGTCAGCGTTGGCATTCACCTTGCGAACACCGTATCGGCCAAGGCGAATGTGCGTTCTGAGCCGCCCCCGCCGCTCACCATCCAGGACGCCGTCGCTCAGACCCTCAACACCCCGCAAACGGCAGTGCTGCAATCTCCTACCGCCGGCAACGCCGAATGGAAACAGGAAGCTACCCCCGACGGACGAGGACACGGTGCGGACGCCGAACCCAGCGAACCACCGGCCCGACAACAACTGGAAATCCTCATCGACCATCTTAACCGGCGTCTGGAATACTATCACCAGCCGTTGCGATTTGAATTGGATGACCAAGAGCCAGCTCTCCGGGTTCGGGTCGTCGACTGTGAAACCCGCAACGTTGTGCGCTGGATGAACATCGTCGATACCTTGGCATTCGCTCGCGCCTTCGCCGAACAGGATCTCCGGCAGACGCGGGGAACTGGCGACGGCTATGCTAATAATGATGGGCGACTGGTCGTAGAAGGCGGATTGCTGCGAGCTACGGCTTGAAAAAAATGAACATACAGGCTTCTTCGGAAAATCGAACCGAATTGCCTCGCTGCCAAGCTGGAACTGGCGATCAAGCAGCAAACTGAACTCCAAGCGCAGTGATCACTGTTGAGCAAGAGAATCCGTGGCAAACTGCCCGACGCTTGGTGCTAGCTAGGAAACCGGAGCGCCGCATGAAACCACTGAGATCGACACGATGAGTCAATTTCGGAAGGCGCCAAAGACTTGGACGAACCGGGCGATCTCTCCAGCGGCTATGAGACAGATCATGGTTTTCTGATACAGATGATGAAGGACAGCCCCCGTGAACCACCCGCCCGTCGATTGGGAACCGCAGATTCAACATCTGCGTTATCTGAGTCTTGAAATGCTCGAACTGGCTCAGGCTAACGACTGGGAGGCGGTGAGCGAATGGGAAACGCGGCGGCGTGCGGTGCTGGACAATTTGTTCCGCCAACCGGCGCCAGCGGCTATCGTCCCACTGCTGGAGGAGGCCATTCGTGCTACGTTGGCCAGCGATGCCCGGTTAACGGACATGGCACGCGCCGAAATGGACAGCATCAGTGATAATCTCAAACTGATCCAGCAGGGCCGCCGCGCCATGCTGGCCTATCACGATTTTTAGTATCTGTAGCCGTTTGGAACCAAGCCCCTCAGTGGAAACCGCATCGGCAGCGAACTATGCTACTTCCATGGGAGTAAAATTAAAATTCGCACCCCTCATCTGGTTTGAGCAAATTGCCATGTCCACTCTTACCGAACCCACCTCCAGCCTGACCTTTACCGGGTGCCTGCCCTTGGCGTGGCGCGAGTTATCGGCGCTGCCGGACGATGCCGAACTGCGCACTATCGAGCAATCCAACCTGACCGTTCTGCATACTCTGTTCGCGCTGGATATTCACGCCGGCGATTACAGCGACGATCCCAGCGCATTGACCAATGCCAGCGAACTCAAGCGACTGGATTTCAAAGTGGGCCTGCTGCTCGAAATGATCGGCCAGTTGTTCGCCCGCCAACAGGCTATTCCTTCGGAGCATGCGCTGACTCTGACCGTCAAAGATCTCATCTGGCAGGCCGCCACCGCCCTCCCCGTCGGTGCCCTGCTGCGGTTGGATTTGTACTGCAATCTTAGTTACCCCCGCCCCCTCATTCTCTATGCGCAAGTAGCCGATACTGTCGCTTCAGAAAGCGACTATCCCATCAAGGCAGCATTTTACCGCCCCAGTACCGCGCTCCAAGAGGCGCTTGAACGCTACATTTTTCTCCAGCATCGCCGCTTTATTGCTAATCGCCGGGGCAATAGCCCGCGTTAAAAATTTGACGCTGCTTTGATTGAGGCTACAATTCCTCACATTATGCATTGGAAGCCCTTGCGCGCCTCCGACGGTGGGGGAAGATACCCGTTGGTTTACCCAAGTGCGGAAAGCCGTTCGCCATCCGTTCTCCTGCCGTCTGCCCAGCATCGCGCAGGCTTGATCCCTTCCCAAGGATAACAAGCAATGAAGACCGCGCTGCTGGTGATTGATGACGACTCCATCCGAGCCGATGAGTTATGTCTGCTGTTGCGGTTCATGGAAGAAAGCCATGTAGCGCGGGCGGGGTCAACCAACTGGCAGGATTACGTTGAAAACAATCCCGATTTGCGCGCCATCTTTTTGGGTCGCTACGGTGCTGACGAACAACCACCCAGCGACGTCATCCCGCTCATTCGTGCGGTTGCTCCCCAAGTGGCTCTGGTCCTGGTCGAAGAAGCTGATCAGCCCCACCGCCTGCCGGCCCTGCTGGAGGCCAGTTGCAGTGCCCGTCTGCCCCGCCCCTTCCGCTATCCGCGCTTGAGCCAGGTGCTGGCCAAGCTGCTCCAGCAACGCGCCAGCCGGGATAGCCGTAATATCCAGGCCCAACGCCACGCCGAACTGTTTCGCAGCCTGATCGGCAATAGCCTGGCCATCGCCCAGGTTCGCGAACTGATCCAGCGGGTCGCTCCTTCCGAGGCCACGGTGTTGATCCTGGGCGAATCCGGCACTGGCAAGGAAGTGGTGGCCCGCAACATTCATTATTTCTCCGCTCGCAGCCACGGACCTTTCGTCCCGATCAACTGTGGCGCCATTCCCGATACCCTGCTGGAAAGCGAACTGTTCGGCCACGAAAAAGGCTCGTTCACCGGCGCGATTTCCGCCCGGCGTGGCCGCTTCGAGTTGGCGCAGGGGGGCACCCTGTTTCTGGACGAGATCGGCGACATGCCGCTGAACATGCAGGTCAAGCTGCTGCGGGTGTTGCAGGAACACACCTTTGAGCGGGTCGGCAGTGATCGCAGCCTGAGTTCCGATGTGCGCATCATCGCCGCCACGCATCGCAATCTCGATGAATTGATCCGAACCGGTCAGTTCCGCGAGGATCTCTATTATCGGTTGAACGTGTTCCCTATCGAGACGCCGGCCCTGCGTGAACGGATCGAAGATTTGCCACTGCTGGCCGAAGATCTGAGTGCGCGCGCTACCCACGAGCGGGGCGTCCATGTGGTTCTCAGCCCGGCAACGCTGCGCTGCCTGAGCCATTATCCGTGGCCGGGTAATGTGCGTGAGCTGGCGAATCTGATGGAGCGTCTGGCGATTCTCCAACCCGACGGTCAAGTGGGATTGAACGATCTGCCGCCCAAGTTCCGCACCCATTACCCGGAAGAACTGGCGGCTGCCGATGCGGCGGTGGCTAATATCGCCCAGGCCACCGCGCTTCCATCCTCGTTTATCCCCAGCGATCCCGTCAATCTACCGCCAGAAGGTCTCGATCTGCGGCAGTACATCACCGATCTCGAATCCTCGCTGATCCATTCAGCACTGGAAGAGTCTAACGGCGTAGTCGCTCATGCGGCTTCCATGCTAAAAATGCGCCGTACCACCCTGGTCGAGAAGATGCGCAAGTACAATATCAAGCGCGGCGATGCCGATAGTGATAGCGATGAATGACGGGGGATTGCCGCTTGCCGCCGCCAAAAAATTGGCATTCTGTTCGCTCCATTGCACCCGCTTGCCGGCAAAAAGGTGAGGGTGAGGGGCGAAATTCACCGGTTTACCCTCTCACCCGCGCCTTCTGCCAGTGTCAGCGAAGCAAGAAACGGAGTGATCGCCCCCATTGAGTTTTTAGGGCACGGTTATTGCTCAAGCAGGGATAGCGTACCGCCTTTCAGGCGATCCGACCGAATCAGGGAGCACAAACCGATGACCGCTGTAACCACGACCAACCCGCCCATGATCGGATTGCACGGCCTGAGCGATCCGGCCCGCACTTCCTCACCCCTGCCCGGCGCCGATGCGCCCACCTTGGCCGGCGATGACTTTGCCAGTGTGTTCAAGAGCATGTTGGCCGATGTCAATCAGTCCCAGCAACAGTCCACCCAGTTGGCTGCCTCCTTCGAGCGGGGCCAAAATCAGGATTTGGCGGGGGTGATGATTGCCCAGCAGAAATCCCGGCTCGCCTTTCAGACGACTTTGCAAGTCCGCAACAAGCTGGTTTCCGCCTATCAGGACATTATGAACATGCCGGTCTGAACACCGGTTGTTCGAGGCGATCATGCGATGAGGGAGCCGCACCGTGACTGAGGAAAACAACGGTTCATTGGTAAACCCGCCGGTCCCGTTCGACTGGAGCGGTTGGCTGGCCAAGTTCCGCCACCCCGGTCCAACCCAGATTGGCGTCCTGGCCGGCGTTGTGGCGCTGCTGGCGCTGTTGGTGGTCGCGGCGCTGTGGCTCAATACGGCGACTTACGACGTGTTGTACCGGGGCTTGGCCGAGGCGGATGCCGGCCAGATGATGGATGCGCTACAGAAAGCCAATATCCCGGTAAAAATTGATCCGCGCAGCGGCGCGTTGATGGTGCCCGCTGATCAGGTTTACCAGGCGCGGCTGAAACTCGCCACTCAGGGTTTGCCGCGCAGCACCGTCAACGGTTTGGAGTCGTTGCAGCAGAACAGTTTTGGTCTCAGCCAGTTTATGGAAACCGCCCGCTACCAACATGCGCTGGAGGGCGAACTGGCGCGCTCGATCATGACCATTGGCGCGATAGAAAAGGCTCGGATTCATTTGGCCTTTCCCAAGGAAACCGTGTTTGCCCGCCAGCAGCAACCGCCCACCGCGTCGGTACTGGTACAGCTTCGCGCTGGCCGGTCACTGGATGAAGGTCAGGTGGCGGCGATTATTCATCTGGTGGCGTCCAGCGTACCCAAACTTCGTCCTGAGCAGGTGTCCGTTATCGATCAGGCCGGCAATCTGTTGACCCGCCAGGAACGGGAAGGCGGCGGCGACAAGCTGAACCTGGATCAACTGGAATACACCCGGCGGCTGGAAGATCGCTACGCCCGGCGGGTTGAGGAGCTGCTCGCGCCGGTAATGGGGATGGGGCGGGTGCGTGCCCAGGTGGCGCTTGACCTGGACTTCACCGCCAGTGAGGAAACAGCGGAACGCTACGAACCCCGGCAGGAACCACGGCCTTTGCGCAGCGAACAGTTGCTGGAAGAAACCAAGGATCGGATGAATCCGGTGGGGGTTCCTGGCGCGCTGTCCAACCAGCCACCCGGCGCCGCCACCGCGCCGGAAGTAGCAACCGCCCAGAATCCGGCGGCCAATCCGCAAAATCCGGCTGCTCCAGCCGCACCGCCGCTCACTAGCCGCAAGGAAGTGACCCGCAATTACGAACTCGACAAGCGGGTGAGTCATACCCGCAACACGCCGGGCCGGATTGTGCGGGTTTCCACCGCGGTGGTGGTGGACGACCGGGCGACGGTTGAGGCGGGCCAGTCGGTGCGCAAGCCGCTGACCACCGAAGAAGTCGAACGGATCACCGCCCTGGTCAAACAGGCGGTCGGATTCAGCGCCGACCGGGGTGACAGCGTCAATGTAATGAACGCCGCGTTTGCCCCATCGCCGTTCGAAGAAGCGCCACTGCCGATGTGGCAGCAGCCCTGGTTTCTGGAGCTGGTTAAGTGGGGCGTGGTGGCGGTGCTGTCGTTGGCGATCCTGCTGCTGGTGGTGCGTCCGCTGCTGCGCCGCCTGTTGCCGGTGCCGGTCGCGGCGGTCGCCAAGAATGGCAACGGCAAGAATGGCAACGGTACCAGCCACGCCAATGGTCATGAGGTGGCGGCGTTGCCCGCCCCTGACGCCCATGGTCTGGAAGGGCTGTTGGAGGATCGGGTCGAACTCAGCGGCGCGTTGGAAAACGACGGGACCAAGGCCCTGCCCAGTCCCACTGAGCAACTGGATCAACGGATGGATCTGGCCCGTTCCCTGGTGGCCGAAGATCCGAAACGGGCGGTTCATGTCATCAAGAGCTGGCTGACCAGCGAGGCTTAGATCATGCCGGAACTCACCACAACCACACCTGCCCTCAAGGGCGTCGAACGGGCTGCCGTGGTGCTGATGGCGCTGGGCGAGGATCATGCCGCCGAAATTCTCCGCCACCTGGATCCGCGCGAACTCCACAAGATCGGGGTTGCGATGACCAATCTAACCCGGATCAACCGGGATCAGATCAGCGAGATTGTTCACACCTTCAATCAGGAAATTAACGAACAGAGTTCGCTGGTGCTGGATAGCGAAAATTATATTCGTGGAGTGCTGATCCGCGCCTTGGGGCGCGAAAAAGCCAAGGGAGTTCTGGATCACATTTTCGACAACGAAACCGGTTCCGGCGTGGATTCGCTCAAGTGGATGGATGCCAGCGCCATCGCCGGTGGCCTGCGTGATGAACACCCGCAAGTGGTCGCATTGGTGCTGTCTTCGCTGCGGGCGGATCAGGCGGCCGAGATCGTCGGCCTGTTGCCGGCGTCGTTGCGTGAAGAGGCGTTGCTGCGAGTAGCGACCCTGGACGAAATCCCGTCAGGCGCACTGGAAGAACTTAACGAACTGGTCGAGAAACAGGTCATGCGTAATATCAGCGCCGCTGCGACTTCCAAGATCGGCGGGCCCAAGCGGGCCGCTGAAATTCTCGGTCGGCTGGACGGCAACGTCGAAAGCCAGATCCTCGACAAGATTAAGGAAGCCGATGCTGATCTGGGCGGCAAGATCGAAGATTTGATGGTGGTATTCGAGAGCCTGCTGAGCCTCAGCGACCGCGACATTCAGACCCTGCTGCGCGAAGTCTCCTCCGAGACGCTGCTGGTGGCGTTGCGCGGGGCCGAGGATGGGGTTCGCAACAAGATCATGGGCAATATGTCCAAGCGCGCCGCCGAATTGCTGCGCGACGATCTGGAAGCCATGCCGCCGGTCAAACTCAGCGATGTCGAGACCGCGCAGAAGGAAATCATGGCGTCGGCTAAACGGCTGGCAGAAGCCGGCGAAATAACCCTGGGTACCAAGGGAGAGCAGCTTGTCTAAAGTCATCTCAGGCGACAACCTGACGGCTTATCAGCGCTGGGAGTTGCCCAGCGTGGAACAGCCGCCCAAACCGGAACCTGCGCCGGTTCCCGCCCGTGCCGAGAACGTCCGCGAGATGCCGCGTGCGCCGAAAGCCTTTACCCCGTCTTCCGCGCCGCCCACCCTGGATGAAATCGAAGCGATCCAGCGCGAGGCGCACGAGGAGGGTTTTGCTGCCGGCTATCAGGAAGGTCGCCGCGAAGGGCGCGATCAGGGCTACAAGAAAGGCCAGCAGGAGGGCCACGCCGAAGGCTATCAACGGGGATTCGCCGAAGGGCTGGCCGGTGGCCGCGATGAAACCCTGCTACGGATTCAGAAGCTGGACCAAATTCTGGAGCTGATGACCAAGCCACTGGACCAGCTCGACAAGGCGGTTGAAGAGGAACTGGCGAGCTTGGCCATTGAAATCGCCCGGCAACTGGTGCGGCGGGAGTTGCGGGTTTCCCCTGGTGAGATCGTGGCAGTGGTGCGCGAAGCGGTCAGTTTGTTGCCGGTCGCCAGCGTCGGAGTACAGGTTCGGCTGCATCCGGATGATGCGCAACTGATCCGCGAGGTACTGTCGCTGGGCCGCGAAGACGATCCGGTTTGGCAGATCGTCGAGGACCAGGCCCTGACCCGCGGCGGTTGCGTAGTGAACACCGACTTGTCGCGGATCGATGCGACCGTTGAGAAACGATTGGGCGCAGTGATCGCCACCGTGATGGGAGACGAACGTGAATCCGGGCATACCTGAACTGAATCATTCTGCTCGCTGGCGGGCGCATCTAGCGCAGCGCCGGGCGCGAGTGGCCGAAACGCCAAGCCTGGTGGTGGAAGGCCAGTTGACCCGGATGGTCGGCTTGACCCTGGAGGCGGCGGGCTGCGTGGCGCCGGTCGGTTCCCGCTGTCTGGTGGTCGGGCCGGACGGTGGCCGGGTCGAGGCCGAGGTGGTCGGATTTTCCGGTGGCAAGCTGTTTTTGATGCCGAGCGGCAATATTCACGGGCTGATGCCCAATTCGCGGGTTATTCCTACCGGGGGGGCCAGCCGGATGCGGATGGGCGAAAGCCTGCTCGGCCGGGTGTTGGATGGCGCTGGCCGGTTTTTGGATGGGTTGCCGCCGCCGCCGCGCACCGAATGGGCGACCCTGACCGGTAAAACCATTAATCCCCTGCTGCGCAAGCCGATTCGCGAACCGCTGGATGTCGGGGTGCGTGCCATTAACGCTCTGCTGTCGGTGGGGCGCGGCCAGCGCATGGGTTTGTTTGCCGGTTCCGGTGTTGGTAAGAGTGTATTGCTGGGGATGATGACCCGTTTCACCAACGCCGAGGTGGTGGTGGTCGGGCTGATCGGCGAGCGTGGGCGTGAGGTGCAGGAATTCATTCAGGAAATTCTCGGCCCGGAAGGGATGGCGCGGGCGGTGGTGGTAGCCGCACCGGCGGACGATCCACCGCTGCGGCGCTTGCAGGGCGCGGCGCTGGCGACCCGCATCGCCGAATACTTCCGTGATAGCGGCCGGCAGGTGTTGCTGCTGATGGATTCGCTGACCCGCTATGCCCAGGCGCAACGCGAGATCGCGCTGGCGATTGGCGAGCCGCCGGCGACCAAGGGCTACCCGCCGTCGGTGTTCGCCAAGATTCCGCAACTGGTGGAGCGGGCCGGTAACGATACGGTTGGGGGTTCTATCACTGCCTTTTATACGGTGCTGGCGGAGGGCGATGACCAGAATGATCCCATCGCCGATGCGGCCCGTGCCATTCTCGACGGACATGTGGTGCTGTCGCGGCGGCTGGCCGAAGCCGGACACTATCCGGCGATTGACATTGAAGCTTCAATCAGCCGGGTGATGCCCAAGATCAGCGGCCCGCGCCACCAACAACTGGCGCGGCGCTTCAAGCATCTCTACTCCACCTACGAGCAGCATCGGGATTTGATCAATGTGGGCGCTTATGTCGCCGGCAGCGATCCGTCCGTGGACGAGGCCCGCGAATACCAGCCGCGCCTCAAACAGTTTTTGACTCAGGGAATGGATGAACAGGTCACGATGGCGGATAGCCTGCGGGCACTCGAAGTCGTGCTACAGCCCAAGGCAAAGGGCTAACGTCGGATGGCCGCCTATTCTCATCCTTTGCAGGCTGCGGTGCAGGTC
Organism: Candidatus Contendobacter odensis Run_B_J11; assembly: GCF_000531125.1. Lineage (GTDB taxonomy): Bacteria > Pseudomonadota > Gammaproteobacteria > Competibacterales > Competibacteraceae > Contendibacter > Contendibacter odensensis. The sequence continues at coordinate 19,544 of NZ_CBTK010000061.1, forward strand.
GCCCACTCCCACGAGGATAGGGCGGCCAGGGCGCTGGCAGAATCCCAACAGCGCTTGCTGGAGCAGCAGAACCGCTTGCAACAACTGCTGATGTTTCGTAGCACCTATGCCGGCATGTTTCAGACCGAAGGCCATGATGGTATTTCGGCGCGCCGGTTTCAGGATTACGCCGTGTTTCTGAATAATCTGGATCAGGGCATCACCCAGTTGCAGCGCCAGTTGGAGCGGTTGCAGCAGGATCTTAGTCACCAGCGGCTGGCTTGGGGCCAGACTCATGCCAAGACCAAGGCGCTTGAGGAAGTCATCGAGCGTGGTCGTAAGGAGCAGTTGCGGCGGGAAGATCATCGCGAACAGCAGGATAGCGACGAGCGTAATCTTCGCCGGCCGGTGGTTCGGCTGGGGCTGGCGGACGTGGATGATGTGTAAGGCACTCAAAAGGTTAGACCCACTCAGCATCACGGCTGGGTATCACTAACGATTGGAAAGAACGCCATGAGCTACCTGGAACTGCCTCATCTTTTTGCAGCAGCCACGAATATTGCTGGGAATACCGCCGGAGTGGTTACCGCGCTGGGAGTCGGAGTCGGAGTCGGGGTCGAAGCCGATGGACCAGACGTAGCGCGGTTGCCTTCCTTTAGCCAGTTATTGCAAGGAGGCGCCGCTGCGAGATTAGAGGTGGGTACCGATGTTGTTGCATTCGTTGCGAGTGAAACGGTGGATTATGGCGCAGGTTTATGGAGGGTTGGCGATGTGCGGCTGCCGACCGCCGAACGTGCAACAGTGGATTCAGCGATCCTGACTCAGGCCGGTGCCGATCCACAGATCGCGGTTTTGGCTTTGACCTTCGGGACAGCAGCGCCGGTCGTGGGTAAAGGCGAAGCAGGAAGCCGGGAGAAGGTGATTACCGAACTCGATCCCGACAGTGATCAGGATGTACGGGATGCAGAGGTAGCCGAAGCGATATGGCCGGGTATGGCGCTGTTCATGGATTCCCGTGCCGCTCTACAAGGTCTGAATGCAGCGAAGTTTGAACCGTCAGCACCGCCGGTGATGACAGGCACCGATGCTGCCGGTGATGTGATCCGTGCCCGGATCGGGGCGGGTCCGACGCTTGCGCCGGTTCTGGTGGCGGGTGATCCATTCGGGTCGGGAGCCACTGTTGCGGATACAGTGGGGCTTACTTTAACGGGTTCTTCGACATCCTTGCTGGCGAGTGCGGATGCCGTTGTGGGTATGGCTAACGAGGGTGGTGATTTCAAATCATCGCTGGCGAATTTAACTCCTGGAACCCTTTTTGGTGGCAGGCGAGCTTTGCCGGATTCAGCGGTAGTGAACACGCCACCGCCGTTGTCCACCGATTCGCCTGAGTCGCCGCTCCCAGTTGTTGAGTCCGCGTCCCCATCGCTGCTGTCGCCCGTTCGTTTTGCGGTGCAGGATGTAGCGCGACCAATGGTTCCGCCCACCGAACGGTCGGATGTGGATCCGGTTATGGCGAGATCGCCAATGGCAACGACTCCAACCGCATCGGCGATTGATCGTCCGGTTTTGGTGCCCAGTGCAGTCACCCCGCCGGTCGCCGAGACCGTGAAAGCGGTCCCGGTAGCGGCAGCCGTCGAACGTCTGGATACAACGCCAGTGGTGGCGAAAACGGCCATAGCGACGCCCGCTGTCCCGCCCGTCGAACAGCCGGAGCGAGTGCCCAGTGCAGTCACCCCGCCGGTCACCGAGACCGTAAAAGCGG
>NZ_CBTK010000062.1 GCF_000531125.1 Candidatus Contendobacter odensis Run_B_J11
CACTGCCATTAAGTTAAGCGAATCTGTTTCAGTAACAATGCTTTTTCTGTCGACGATGGAAATCCAGTAAGGCTCTGGCAGAAGTTTTCTGACGGGGCGGACGGCGCTGCGGACGCGCGCAAGTCGGATTGGTCAGAAACAACGCGGTCAACCGCTCGATCAAGGGTGGGGTGTCCAGGTTGCTCCACAACAGGTCCAGGGCGTGGTGTTTGATGGCATTGAAGGAGACCGCCCGGTTGACCGTCTGGGGATGACGGGTTTCTTTCGCATCGAGTTGGGCCTGTGCCGCTTCGGTCAAGATCGTTTCCAGGCCGGTCAAGTACACGGTCGCATGAAAGTCCTGCCGGACGGCTTCGGCCCCGAGGCCCGAGAAATTTTCCAGGTCCAAGCGGGTCTTGAGTACCCCCTAGAAGGTTTCCACGCCCCAGCGCCAATGGTACAGCTCCAGGAAGCCGGCCGTGGGATACGCCGCCTCGTCGCACAAGGAGGTCACCCGCACTTCCCACTCGCCGGTGCTCAGGCGCAGGCGGACAAAGCGCACGGTCAAGGTCTGTGGCAGACCGAGCTGACCCATCAGAGGCGCTTGCGCCGCGCACGGAGTCAGCGTGACTACTTGACTGTCTGGGCCTTCCCCTTGGAGCATGCGGCGCGCCGCCCCGAACGAGGCCGTCGAACAGCGGATGACGAAGTGCCGCTCCCGCTGCGCCAGCTCGGCCAGCATGCGGTACGACGGATAATTGCGATCCATGACCAGCAAATCGGTCGGGCCGGTGTGGGCCAGATGGCCAATCGCCAAGTCGACTTCATAAGCATCAGCCCGGCCCAGCGTGGCATCCAGGGCGACCCGGTTGAGCACGTCATACAGCGCCGACGCGAGGGCATAGGGGCGCTCACCCTGAATCTGGGCGTCTTTCCCGTTCGAATAGGCGATCGTCCCAAACGCCGCGCGCACGTCCTCCGTATCCGGCAGCAGTACCTTCGAACCGTCGATCGCCAGAACCCGACCGCCCCAGAAGGTGCGAAAGTCCGCGTCCCGATAGCGGCTTTCCACCACCGCCTGCTGATTCAGCTCGATGAACGCAGTGTGCTTAAGTTTCTCTGTACATGACAAAAATTAACTTGAAGAGTTAAAATGATTAAAATCAAGGAAGTGAAATAAAGCAGCGAGATTAAATAAGGAGGTAGGATTAAATATAGCATTACGACTCAATGACTAACCGGCTAAAGCCGGTAGGTTGATCAGGGCGTGAACGCCCGCTCAGACTAAAGTCAGTGACCTGCGGATGAATCCGCCTCAAGCTCATTCCGCTGACGGCGGTGGCTCGTCCCAAACTTGGAAGGTACCGGATTCGTCTTCTTGTTGTTCGATATAACGCTTGACTTGTTCCTCAGTGACGGCCCCCACTGTGGCACAAAAGTAGCCTCGTCCCCAGAGATGTTGGCCCCAATATCGTTTCTGTAACTCACGAAACTCCCGCTGTAACCGATACGAACTTCGCCCTTTCAGATATTGGGCCATCTTGGCCGGGGATAGATGCGTCGGCGCACTGACCAGGAGGTGAACATGATTCGGGCGAATGTTCCCTTCGATAATCGTCATTTCTTGTTCGACACAGACTTCTCGGAGCATTTGTCGCAGTCGCAACCCAATTTCTCCGCGTAACACCGGGTAACTATATTTAGTCTTCCAGACAAAGTGATATTTCAACTCTGTAACCGTATGCGCTCCATGCCGATAGCGCTCTCGATTCATTCGTGGTCTCCGCTCAAGCTGGACCCTTGAAAGGGTGCGTGCTAAAGACGTTTCCGCCTAAAGGCGGAGGTTTATCACCTGCCGATTGGAAATAAAATCCAAACCAGTTTTAAAGATACTTTTAGAAAAACGTAGATGTTTTTTTACTTTAATTGGTTTAACTGAATCATGCTGCCACTCACCGATGCGATGCGCCCAACAAAAAGTAATCACCGG
>NZ_CBTK010000063.1 GCF_000531125.1 Candidatus Contendobacter odensis Run_B_J11
GTTTTTATTAATCAATAAATTGAGTAAAAATTTTTCTGTTAAATCAGTTATTGATAATGTCTTTTGTAGATGATGACACCCACTCACCTGCTGGTTCTCGACCTCGAAACCCGCCCCGATACCGCCCTTCTGCCGGTTGACCGCGATCCCGCAGTGTTTCCCAAGCCGATCCAGCATCAGATCATCACTTTGGGCTTCCTGCTGGCGCGGATCGAACGCGACGGGCAAGGCGAACGCTATGCGGTGCGCAAATTGGGCGCGGCCAGTATCGCCGACCGCAGCGAGCGGGAGCTATTGGCTGGATTCTGGCAAATGATCGATAAACAGAAACCGCGCTTGGTGACGTGGAACGGGCGCGGCTTTGATGTGGCCGTACTCAAACAACGGTCGTTGATTCATGGGCTGACCGCGCAGCAATGGCATCGTACCGATCCCCGCTATGGTTACGACTACCGCTATCAAGTGAACTGGCATTGCGACTTGATGGATGTGCTCAGTGATAACGGCGCCTCGCCGCGCTTGAGTCTGGATGAAGCGGCGCGGGCTTCGCCGTGAGCTCAGCCGAACGGCGTTAGGGTTGCCGGGCAAGTGGAACGGTCACGGCGCGGACGTGGCGGAACAGGCGCAAGCGGGCGATTTCGCCGCCATCAATCGCTATTGCGAGGGCGATGTCCTCAATACCTTCGTGCTGTATCTGCGCTGGGCCTATTTCAGTACCCGAATGACGGCCACCGGCCATAACGCCACGGTGCAAAACCTGCTGGACTACTTGGAGCGGGAACGGGATGAACGGCAGCACCTGGGCGAGTTTATGGATCGCTGGCAAGCCAGCCAGCAGCCGTGTCCGCTGTTCGTCAACGAACCCATCGGCGAACCAGGGCCGCAACCGCCCGATACGCATTTGCGTAGTGAAGACGTGTTGCCCTGAATCACGCCCAACGTCCGCCTCTACCCGGCCCCGTGATGGAATCGCACCTCACTGATATTACCCGCGTGATCCAACTCTCGGTCGCCCCGGCGTTCCTGCTGGTCGCCATGGGCACCCTGATCACGATTTTGAGCACCCGGCTGGGGCGGATTGTGGACCGGCGGCGCGTGGTGCAGGATCGATTAGATACGCTCACCGGCGCATCCGCCGCAGAACAACAACAGGAAATGCCGCTGTTGATCCGCCGAGGCAACCTGATCTATTTCGCTATCCTGTTTGCGGTGTTCGGTGCGCTATTGGTGTGCCTGGTGGTGGCGGGGGCGTTTCTAGGGGCGTTGCTGTCGGTCGAGTTGGCTCAGGTCGTCGCCGGTTTGTTCGTGCTGGCGATGGTGTCCATGGTGGCGGCGTGGAGTCTGTTCCTGAGCGAGGTCTACCTTGCGGTCTGGGCCGGTACCCACAATCGCCGGTAAGTGAAGTTCGATGACGGGATCAGGTGCGCTGGAGGGGAGCAAGGACGGCGTACCGTGTGAGACGCTATGTGGTCGTTCGGTGATGAGACTGTTCCGCCTCAGTGCATCGATCCAAGCTATGCCCTTAGCGCCCCCTTGAGGTTTGATCCGCTTGACCGGCGCAGGACGATGGACTAAACGCCTGATACGTGCAACACCCACTTGACCAAGCCGACCAGCGCTACGATCAGCACAATCGTCATCACCCCGCCTATCACAATGTAGTGAATCGCCTTGCCGCGCCCAAAATCCCGTTCGCGGTTCCGTTCGCTCTGCACCCCGAAAAAGGCGGCCAGTACGCTCAGGATAATCTGCATCAGACTGGGCGGAGGGGGAGAATCTTGGGGAGGGTGTGGATGAGCCATGGTTGGAATCAGCCGCTATGAGAGGGAGGAAGTCGGGTTCAACTGATGCGCTCGCGTCACGAAGGCATCCACCATCGTCAAGCCCATCTGCGCGACCAGGACCTCGCCGAATGGATTGAGCCACAGTGCGCGAATTTCGCAGTCAAGGACAAAATCGACGCGGCACTGTCCGTCGGGGGTTGGCGTGAAAGACCAACCGATCTCGAAGCGGCGAAAGGCCCAGTCTGTGGAAGTCACCCGAATCGAATGCGGCCGGTTTAATTCGGTGCGGGTGCGAAACCGGTAGATCATTAGACCCAGCGCCAATGTTTGCTGGGTTTCGTAACTGCGGGGGTCGCGGCGGATAATCAGCGCCTTTCGCATCAGCGGCAGAAATTCGGGATAACGTTCCACATCGGCCACGAGATCGAAAATCTGCTCGCCTGAAACGGCGACCACCCGACTTGCACGATACGGCGTCAGCACCCTCTCATCTCGCCGGTCTCTCCACAGTTAGGCGGTTCAGCGGGCACGAATGCCCAATCAATTTTACTCAGTGTACTGTGATTGTTCGTTGACGATCACCTAAAACCCTTCTCGCGGATGGCGAATCGGGTGGATCCGGGTTACCTTCATCAAGATGATTAGAGGCTCGAAGAAAGACCCCCGGTGTCACCCGCCCAGCGTCCGAGTTCTCGATAGGATGGCGGGTGCGAACTTGGTTGTTCCATTCCGGGCTTTCCAATAACGGATAGCATCCAACCCGCTGCTCCGCACTGCGCCGCAGCACGATGATCATCACCCTATCGGGTAAGGGCTACACACTATGGCGTCGTGGGTGAAGCGGAGAGAACAAGCGCCTGACCCTCCGAATCGAGCGAGACCATAAAACGTCGCCCCTCCGCTTGCCAGTGCGCCGTGCGCCCGGCAACGACGGCGAGCGCGGTGGTGACCTCGGCGGACGGTTTTGGAGGTAAGACGGGTGCGCCCATCTCCGCTTCCAGATGCGCCACCAGCGACCCAAGCGACCCGGGCGCACCGCGCCCGTCCGCTAGTACCGCCAGCGCGGTCTTTAGCGCGTCGAGCGCGAAAGGGCGGTTTCGGTCGGCGAAAAACGCTGCTGCGATAGCGAGCCTCATGCCCATCACCCGTTCGCGATCATCCAGTTTCAAGGTGAGCTCGACCGGCGCTCCGCGTTCGGGCCGGAAACAGATCACCATCCCCCCATCGGTCAGCGACT
>NZ_CBTK010000064.1 GCF_000531125.1 Candidatus Contendobacter odensis Run_B_J11
AAGCCGATGTTCTAGCCCAGGCCGCAAATCATCGCCATCACAGGAAAATTTACAGGAGGCTTAATTTTGCGTTTTTGAAACCGCATTCATCAGGTTGTGTCTACTATGAAGAAAGCACTGTCTCAAGGTTCATTACCGTCTTTAAATAAATATCTGTCAGCACCGGCCCTATTGAGTCAAGTGCGCCAAGCGTTTGAACGGATTTCCGATCCCCGTCGTTATGGTCAACAATTCTCGTTGTCGGATGTTCTAATGTCAGGGTTGGCGGTTTTTGGGGTCCTGTAAATTTTCCTGTGATGGCGAGGGTTAGCAGCGTCAGGCTAAGGCGTTGACTGCATCTAACCTATTGATCCAACCAAGTGATATTCATTTTACCTGCCTGCCCCACAATTCCGATCACAGGAAAATTTACAGGAGGTTTCATTTTGAAAAAATCCGGGCACGGGATCGGTGGCACTTGACGAGTCGGATCGCACGGAAGGTGTTGGCTCACACCCTGGGTATTTTTGTGAACCGGCTCCTCGGCTGCTCAGACCTCCAGTTCGAGGGACTGATCGCCTGAAAAGTCGAACATCGCGTGGTTCTTGGTCGCTTTAACGGTGAGCGTGCGCTCATTCAGATTAATATGTTCCCAACGCAGTCCGGCGGCTTCCTCGCGGCGCAGTCCAGTCAACACCAGCAGCATTAGATAATCGCGTCCGGTCGGTTCCAGGGTTTGCACCCCTGACCACCAAGCAGGCATCTGTGCAACCTTAACTAAAGTTTGCCGACGTTCTACCCGCACCCATGAGCCGAGTTGCCCCAATCGTTTGACTGGATTAAGGATAATTTGAGATGTGCCGTCCGGGTTCAGATATTCCCCGGCGGCGAAGTTGAACAGCGCTGACAGAACGCGCATCGCTAAATTGGCTCTGGCTCCGCCGTGCCCATCAATCAAGGCAGCATGGCGTTCTACGACTTGGGCTTGAGTGATGTCTACCAGTGGCAAATCTTGCCAGTCCAGCAGATAAAGGCGGATCGCGTCGCGGTAGTTTTGGCGGGTAGAGGGTTTGAGGTTGCGCTTGGCGGTTAGATACGCCTCCAGCACTGTGCTTAATGCCAAACGCTGTCGTTCGGCCCGTTGCTGTACCCGGACTTGTTTAGCGGCAACCGGGTTGATGCCTTGGGCAATGTCGCCATTGAGTGAACTGACTTGTTTGCGAGCCAGTTCGGGGGAGATTTCGGGATAGCGCCCTAACCGGATACGTTCCGGTTTGCCATCCAGCCAGCGGTAGAGATAGAAGGTCTTGGTTCCCGCTGGGGTAATTTGCACCGCCAGACCCGGAACTTTGGCGTCATAAACGAAATACCGCGCCGGTTTAGCTTCGAGGGTGTCCAAGGCGGTCTTGGTAAAGCTGATCCGGTGTTCGCTACGCTTCATGGCCTTGCCTCCAAGTTCCCGCATAGCACGGGAGGTGGTATGTGCTATGCCAGTGCTATGTTTTTCCGCAATTTTCCGCAATTCATAGCAACGCCACACAAGGCCATTTTAGTATAACTGTTTGATTAAACAACTCCTCTCAAGGCAGTGCAAACCCGCGCAAATCGGCTTTTTAGAACTTCATCTCCTCGAAGAACTTCTTCGCCTTATCCAGCCAGCCCTCTTCTTGCGGGGTGTGGTGCTTACCACCCTTTTCCATGGTGTTGGCGAATTTCTGCAATAACTCCTTCTGCTCCTTGGTCAGATTAACCGGGGTTTCAACCCCCACCCGGCACAGCAAATCACCCGTTGGACCACCTCGCACCGGTTTAACCCCCTTACCGCGAACCCGGAACACCTTGCCGGTCTGAGTTTCGGGCGGAATCTTCAGACTCACCCGCCCATCCAGAGTCGGCACTTCCCGGTCGCCGCCCAGCGCCGCAGCGGTAAAACTGATCGGCACTTCGCAGTACAAATCATTGTCCTCGCGAGTAAAAATCGGGTGCGGCTTGACCCGAATCTGCACATACAAATCGCCGGGCGGCCCGCTGTATTCCCCGGCCTCGCCTTCGCCCGCCAAGCGGATTCGGTCGCCGTTGTCTACCCCCGCCGGAACCTTGACCGATATCGTCTTCTGTTCCTCGACCCGACCGGCGCCCCGGCAGGTCTCGCAGGGTTCGGGAATGATCGTGCCCCGTCCCTGGCAGCGTGGGCAGGTTTGCTGAATCGAGAAAAAGCCCTGTTGCATCCGTACTTGACCGACGCCGCGACAGGTTGGACAAGCAATGGCTTTAGTGCCGGGCTTGGCGCCGCTGCCGGCACAGGCGGCACAGCTCACCAAAGTCGGCACCCGGATCTTGGCGGTAGTGCCGAATACGGCCTCTTCCAAAGTTAAATCCAGGTTGTAGCGCAGATCAGCGCCCCGGTAGTTCTGATTACCACCGCTGCGGGCACCGCCGAAGATGTCGCGAAACACCCCGCCGAAGATGTCATTCAAATCCGCCGGACCGCCCCCTCCGCCACCGGCTGGACCCTCCACCCCGGCGTGACCGAACTGGTCGTAAGCGGCTCGCTTGCGCGCATCGCTCAGCACCTCGTAGGCTTCCTTAGCCTCCTTGAACTGTTCCTCGGCTACATGGTCGCCAGGATTGCGGTCGGGATGATGTTTCATCGCCAGCCGCCGGTAAGACTGCTTGATTTCAGCCTCGCTGGCGTTGCGGGCCACATTGAGAATTTCGTAATAGTCGCGTTTGGCCATGATTCGTCTTGCGTTGCGGAGGGCGGTCAGAGTGTAAAAGGGCTAAAACCAAAAATCCGAGAGTGCGCGAAGCACTCCCGGATTGCTAGTTTACCGCAGCCGTAGCGTCTACTTCTTCACTTCCTCAAACTCGGCATCCACCACCCCGTCATCGGCTGGCTTGTGAGCGCCGCCGCCAGGGCCGTGCGGACCGCCAGGTCCATCCTCCGGACCAGCGCCGGACTGACTGTACAGCCGTTCGGCCAGCTTGCCGGATACTTCGCCCAAGGTCCGGGTCTTGGCCTCGATAGCGCTCTTGTTGTCGGTCTTGATCGTGGTGCGCAGATCGCTGATCGCCGCTTCGATGGCCGAGCGTTCGCCGCCTTCCACTTTGTCGCCCAAATCGCGCAGCGTCTTCTCGGTGGCGTGAATCAGGTTTTCGGCCTGGTTGCGGGCGTTGACCAACTCGTGGAACTTCTTATCTTCCTCGGCATGGGCCTCGGCATCGCCGACCATCCGCTTGATCTCATCCTCGGACAGGCCGGAACTCGCCTTGATGACGATGCGGTTCTCCTTGCCGGTCGCCTTGTCCTTGGCCGACACATGCAGAATGCCATTGGCGTCAATGTCGAAGGTCACTTCGATCTGCGGCACCCCTCGCGGTGCGGGCGGAATATCCTGCAAGTCAAATTTGCCCAGCGACTTGTTGGCCGAGGCCATCTCGCGCTCGCCCTGCAACACATGCACTGTCACCGCCGTCTGGCTGTCATCGGCGGTCGAGAAGGTCTGCTGCGCCTTGGTCGGGATGGTGGTGTTCTTCTCGATCAGCTTGGTCATCACCCCACCCAGGGTTTCGATGCCCAGCGACAGCGGGGTTACGTCGAGCAGCAGCACGTCTTTAACCTGCCCGCCCAGCACCCCGCCCTGAATCGCGGCACCGACTGCGACCGCCTCATCGGGATTCACATCCTTGCGCGGATCCTTGCCGAAGAACTCGCGCACCTTGTCCTGCACCTTGGGCATCCGGCTCTGACCACCAACCAGCAGCACATCATCAATCTGAGCGATGCCCAAGCCGGCATCTTTCAGCGCGGTGCGGCAGGGGCCGATGGTTTTATCCACCAAATCCTCGACCAGCGATTCCAGCTTGGCGCGGGTCAGCTTGAGATTCAGATGTTTTGGCCCGCTGGCGTCGGCGGTAATGTAGGGCAGGTTGATATCACTCTGCTGGCTGGAGGACAACTCGATCTTGGCTTTCTCAGCCGCTTCCTTGAGCCGTTGCAGCGCCAGCGGATCGTTGGCCAGATTGATACCGGACTCGCGCTGAAACTGCTCGATCAGGTGATCGATGATCCGCTTGTCGAAGTCCTCGCCGCCCAGGAAGGTGTCGCCGTTGGTTGAAAGTACCTCGAACTGCTTTTCACCGTCCACTTCGGAGATTTCAATGATCGAGACATCAAAAGTGCCGCCGCCCAGATCGTAGACCGCGATCTTGCGATCCTTGGTGCTGGACTTGTCCATGCCAAAGGCCAGCGCCGCCGCCGTCGGCTCGTTGATGATGCGCTTGACCTCCAGCCCGGCGATGCGCCCGGCATCCTTGGTGGCTTGGCGCTGGCTATCGTTGAAATAGGCCGGCACCGTGATCACCGCTTCGGTGACTGGATGACCGAGATAGTCCTCGGCGGTCTTCTTCATCTTCATCAACACCCGCGCCGAAATTTCCGGCGGAGCCATTTTCTTGCCACGCGCCTCAACCCAGGCATCGCCATTGTCGTTCTTGACGATCTTGTAGGGTACAAGGTCGATGTCTTTCTGCACCTCCGGTTCGCCAAAGCGACGGCCGATCAGCCGCTTGACCGCGAACAGGGTGTTGTGCGGATTAGTCACCGCCTGACGCTTGGCCGGCTGGCCGACGGTGATTTCGCCGTCTTCCAGGAAGGCGACGACCGAAGGCGTGGTCCGGTCACCTTCACTGTTCTCAATCACCCGGGGCTTGCCCCCTTCCATCACCGCTACACAGGAATTGGTGGTGCCCAGGTCAATGCCGATAATTTTGCTGCTGCTCATTGGACATACTCTCTGAATTTGGAAGATTCGGTTTTTAGTCCGGGACTTTCGCTAATAAACCGGGTGTCGCCCTACCGGTGAAAACGGGTATCCCGTCTTTTCAGCAGGTGACCGGATTCCCGCTGACGCGGAAATGACGGAATGCGAAAGTCCTGTAGTCTTTACTTACCGCCAGATATGGGGGCGGATGGGCTGTTTTCAATAGCCGGAGCCGGATTCAACTCGCCGGTTTGGGCAGGGCTTGAGCAACGAGTACCTTGGCTGGGCGGAGCAGGCGCTCGTTGAGCAAATAGCCCTTTTGCAGCACTTGCACCACGGTATTCGGCTCGGCCTGGTCGGTCGGCAACATCGCCATGGCTTCATGCTCGTTCGGATTGAATTTGGCCCCGAGCGGATTCAGCTCACGAGCGCCGAACTTTTCCATCGCCGCTGCCAGTTGCTTGAGCGTCAGTTCAACCCCTTCGCGCAGCTTGGCGACCTCTACCGCATCGTGAGTCGCTGCCAGCCCCAGTTCCAGGCTGTCACGCGCCGGCAGCAATTCGCTAAAAAACCGCTCCAGGGCAAATTTATGGGCGTTCTGCACGTCGCGCTCAGCGCGCTTGCGCAGGTTTTCCATCTCGGCGTGAGCGCCCAGATACAGCTTCCAGTGGTCGTCAGCCTTGGCCAGCGCCTGATCCAGTTCGCGTTGCACTGCCTCGAACTCCTCGTGGCTGACCGGGGGCGCATCCGCTGCCGACACCGCCTCCGCAAAGGATGGAGTCGCCCCGGCGTAAGGATCCAAGGGGGGATTGATAGGGGTCATTGAATACATTCTCCGTCACTAATGAAATCAGTCGGGTGGCGCTGTCGCCTTTCATTACGGCGGAGGTGGGGGTCAACGGTGGAATTTCAAGGGTACGGCGGATGAGCTTTCAAGATGCCGCCCCTTCCAAACGAATCGCAGCGCACCGACTCCATGAATCAGGGGAGAACAGCAATCTAACGCCCCGCGCAGGCTCGACGCTTCCCCAGTAATTCTGCTTGCAGCCGAGCCAATTCCTGCCGCAACTGAGACGCTGTAAGAACAACACCTTTAAGTATCGAACGAAGTCGGATTGCCGCCTGGATGGAAAAGCGGGACGCTCCGAGTCAGCGACTGCTGGATAACCGGGAACTGAAGGCGTTGGCCACCGCTGGTGGAAAATGGGCTGAGACATTTTCTCGGGCACGATTATCGGGCGCAAGGTAAGGAGTTGGCCAACTTTGGCTATGGTGCTGCCAATGAGGAACTTATGGACAATAAGTGGCAGGCATTGCTCTGAGAACCTTGGGTCGGGAGATTTATCGACGGCAGGTTGCGCCGTATTCGAGACCTCCCGGTTTTTAATCACCAGAACCATTTTAAGGCCCGCTACGAAAAACGATTGCAGGAAAAGTAGGGACAGCAAATGGATAGAGGTCCCTAATTTTCCGTAGAGCTACACCGGATAACAAATGGTGATGGTGGGAAAAACACTCCATCTGTTTGATTCCATTTGCCTAACATCAGTCTCAGCCACCGCGCCATTCGGCGCGGTCAGCTTGAGTGACTGGTTGGGCGGAGGTGTCACTAACACTATAGAAGCTGCTAGTAACAAGTTGGTTGGTAATAGTAGTGATAGTACCGGACATAATAGCCTCTGGTCTTCTTGCCTGCTTCATCGGCAAGAGCCAATATCTCGGCTTTATTTTTATCCGATTCCCGGGCAATTTTTCGGGCTTCGTCCAACCATTCTTTTATAACGTCAGCGGCTGGCTGAGCCGCAGCAGATGCTGCTGCCTTGTCAGGAATGATTTCCTTAACGCGGCTTTCCTTCAGCATGCGGGCCGCAGAGATCAAAGCGATGGGATCCTGCTGGGCTTTGCCGTATTGTGCGATTTCGCTCGCAAATTTTGCCCACCCTGCTGCCTGAGCAGCGGCGATTTCAGTTTTCGCTTTATCGTCGGAGCTATTGTCTTCAGCGACAGCCAAACCAACGGTAGCCGGCAGAACAAGGATGGCGGCGATAAACACAAAAAATTGTCTGAGTGCAGCTTTCATAATCTACTCCTCTCGGTCTAGGGCTGGGTAAAGATAGGTTACCTGTTTGGATCACTTCGAGGCCAACAGTGCAATAGACAGAATAGGCTGATATGGTAATAGATAGAATCTATATAGCACATCAGTACCAAAACCATCTTAGACTACAAAATTAGGTTTTACAACCATACGGATGTGCAACCTTTCCGATCACACCGTGATCACGCTATCGAACTCGTCGCAAGACAGGTAGCATCATGGCCCAGTAAAAACGCTATGGATGCCTATTTGGTGTTTGATTGCTTGTAGATGACGATCCAGAACGGCTTCAATCTGATTAGCCTTTTGGCCGCCATTCATGTCCTGAAGTTCCTTATGCAACCCTGTTAGCGGCTTTTCGCTGAAAATGACTACGAAATGATCGCCACCATACGGAGGGTCCACGTTAAGATTCAAGAGGTAGGGTTGATTCATCGGAACCTCCAAGGGGTCTTTAATTGTTCCATCCTGGATAGGATAGAGATAATTAATAGTGCCATCGGATGCAATATTGAATAAAGTTAGACAAGGATATTTCTGGTTACTGGTTTCCAAGGTCACTTGTTCGCCAGCGCGATGGAGGCGATCATTTGGCTTTAATACGATAGTCGGACTCACTACCTCGCTACGTTTCTTAACGCGCTCAACAGCGATCAGTTTGTCGAATACCTTGGTTGCATAAGCGATTTCAACGCCACCAACAGGGGCAGCGGCTTGCGTCTTTGCCCGTGAAAACGCTCTGGTTTCCTGGATCTTCTGTTGACGACCATCATAGATCACATCGCCAAGTTGAGAAAATACCTTCTCTTTACCAATATCCCAAATAGCGTTAGCAGTTTGATTATTATTAGTGGTTTTCGCCTGACCGAGGATCGGTCGCCATTGATTTTCAGCGAGAGCATGAGGCACATTGGTGACAAATACCGTGAATTCCGTTGGCTGTTTCGCGGCGGTGGTGGTCGCTACTTCTGCATTGGCAGATGGTTTCCCATCTCCTTCATGAGCAGACGGCGGCCTGGCATTGATCGGGATGGAAAAATCGACGCCACCGCCGGAGAACTGCGGCGTCTGTTGCCCGTCAGTGAGCATGCGAACGTTTTCGGTGACGAGGTGCTGAAGCCTTTCGCTGGAAATCCCTCGCGCCTTGTTGGCAACATCAAAACGCAAGACCTTGGCGAAGGCCATGCTCAAAGCAGCTCGGGGTTGTTTGGAATCGGGGTCGGTGATTTCGACTACTTCCTGATCATCAGCAACAGCGCCGATACCGAGAACATTACTGGCAACCCCGCGATCATTAACGATTTCCCCCTTCTTAGCGCTGGCAATAACGTTTTCTCCTCCCCGGCCTTTAGAACCGTAGAGTGCAGTAAGCGCATCGTTTTCGATATTGAGAGCGGGAATAGAACGTGTTTTAAATTTTTTTGGCGCAGAAAAGGCGCGGGTCATGGTTCCGGAATGGCAGGAATCCGCGATGAACAGGATTTTCAGATCAGGCGTTTCCCGAAATAAGGCATCTATCTCATCATCAACGATGCGCTGATAGCTCGTTTGACCGCGATCAGCGAAATTTGCCAGAATAAAATTTTCATCCAGGCCGGACTGTTCCGAATTGGCTACATGCTCCTTCTCCTGAGAACCGTGACCTGCATAAGCAAAGACAAGAACATCGTCTTTTTTAGCTTGGCTGGTGAGAGATTTCCATTTGCTAAAAATGCTATCCCGATCTGCTTCCTTGTCCTGAAGCAAAATGACTTGCTTGGCTCCAGCTTGCCTGAGCGCGTCAGCGATGTCGTTGGAATCGTTAACCGCTCCATCCAGTGTTGGGAAGCTTTGATAGTCGTTAACGCCAATGATTAAACCATAGAGATCAGCCGCACTAACCGGGGTCGCCGCGAACAGGATAGACAGCCAAAACAACCAACCTGTCCCAACGAGATGATGGGTGATTGATAGAAAGGAACCGTGTTTTTTCATCGAGGTCTCCTGCCTTCAAGCATGCAACGTTGTGTTTCACGCTATAGCGTCGGCTTCACGCGGTTCAATTCTTAATGGCGGTCAAAGGGAACGCTAACCGGGTTAAATCATTGCCACGAGGAATTGCCGCCGGGCGTTGGGTGTATTTGGGCTGCCGTTTACGAATCTCCATGATTTCATTGTAAACGAAGCTGGCGATTTGAAGCGCGGTTACCTTTGTGTCGCGCCGGCCCGCCGCATCTCCATTGAGTCCCATAAGCACGGCATAACCAAAAAGGCCGTTACCCGAGCGTTTGTTATCCACTGTGATGTACTCGTCAGCAGCCTCCTCCCCAGCGCCGGCAGCGGCGATCATGAGTAACTCTCCAAAACTCTCGCGTGCTTTGGAGAGCGCCTCAGACTGCTGATCCAAATCGCTGCTTTTCACGTCATAAGCTCCCGAATGACAAGAATCGAGAAAAATAAGAACATGGTTCGCTTTATCGGAAATTTTTGCCAATTTTTCTCCAAGCACTTTCTGGGAAATGGCCGTCTGCACATAATCATTAACGAGTGAATTCTGGGGGATAAAATAGTAGATATTATTATTATTCATTCCGTGCCCAGCCAAATAAACTACTACGGTGTCCTCCCGAGAGGTAATTTGATTGGCAATCTGATCTAACGCCTTTTCGATTTCCGCACGTGTGGCTTGCTGATCATACAGGCGCAAAACGGAAGCTTTGCCGAAATCTGAGCTTGCATTCTTTTCCAGCAACGCTGCGACATCCTGGGCGTCCTTAACCGCGAAACGCAAGGTGACTCCGGCTTCACGGTACTGATTTATTCCTATCGATAGGATGTGAAGTGTGGGTTTTTGGCCTCGCGTCGCTATTTCAGCGGGAGCGGCCACTGCCGGGACCACCAGTTCCACAAGGCTGCTTTTACCATTGGCCCTGTTGCGACCATCGGAGGCCCGCACTTGGAGTCGGTTCACTCCTGGGTCCAGTTCCAGATCCCGTTCCAGAATGACTTCGCCGTCCTTCACCGTACTCTCCGTGACGGGAGTTGATGAAGCATTTGCGACTGACGCGGCGACCGCCCGTGAAAAGCCACGTGTTTTAGCGTCGGCGTTTTCTACGACAACGCCATTGCGCAACAGGTGAATCTCACCCACGCCGCCATTTCGTTCCTTGAGTTTAAAGCGCAATCGCACCCGATTTTTACCCATGGGAAGTTCATCCCGTTGCAATACCGGTTCCTCTTGCTTGATTTCGGGCGCAACCGACGCGGTTGTCATTGGGGTAGCCGGGGTAGCCATGAGTTGCTGGGTCCGGGAAAAGGCGCGTGTGGCCCCTTTTCCAATAGGAAAACAGGAACCTGTGCCCGTTACTGGGGTTGTAGCAGCAACAGGGGGCGTGGCAACCGGCGTCGCCGAGGTCGCAACCGGCGTTGAGGCAGGGGCCACCCGCCGAAAGGCGCGGGTGAGAGAGTCGGTTTTCTCCAGCAGACAATACTCAATCAATTCCACCTCTGGGACTGGCGCAACAAAAAGCCCGTTAATGACCTCTTGCGCCTGGGCGAATTGGGTTTGCAGAGCGGCTTCATGTCCGCCCATCATCTTTCGGCTCAACAGCGATGGCGAGTAGAAACTCTGATAAAGCTGGCCGAATGTGATCCATTCGGGGGTTTTATTAGCGCCGCGATTCAGGTGATAGCCCGCCAGATTTTTACCGCCGTCCATGGAGTGGGCAAAGAAACCCTCTTTCGTCCATGCAATCCAGCGTGCGCCGTCCACGCTGAGAAAAAGGACGGCAAATTTCTCAATGCTGGCTTGACGACCAGGCTGGCTTGGTTGCAACCGATACCAATGTAGAGCGCCATCGGCCAGGGCGGCCACCAAATAGCGGCCATCCCGGGAGAGATTGACCCCATAAGCCGCCGCAGGCACATCCACTTTAACCAGTTCTGCGCCTTGAGCGTTAAACCAACGCATATAAAAGTCCGTCCCCAAGACAAACCCACTATGATCCGGGGCAATAGCCAGGCTGCGGGATGTCTCGTTACGGGCCAGCGCAATAGAGTGTTTTTTCATAAAAATCGGCGTTGTGGCGCCTTCCCATTGATCAACCGGCAAGAGGACATCATGAGTGATCGGTGGGGTCAATCCCGAGTCTCGAGGGGGATTAATCGTTAGTTCCTGCCGAGACAAGTCGAAGCGAGCCACCTGCTGAGAGGTAAGCCGCCACTCCACTACCAAGCCGTCGGCGGAAAGGGCGAAATGATGGCGAAAGATGCCGCGAAAATCGGTAATGGGTGAATCATGACGGGCGAGGGAACGACCCTCTGGAGTGATGATTCCCCAAGAGGGTTCCGCCGTGGCATAAAGCCATGCCCCATACGGCAGGGTAGCCAGACTGGTGATCGTATTTTCTGCTACCGGCATATCCACCGGGTTGCCGCCGCTTTGCGGCCAGCGTCGAATCATTCGTTGATCGCCCTTGCCAGCGCCACCCGCAGCCAATAAGTCTCCATTTGACCAAGCGACCGAGGAAAGATTTTCTCCAGCCAATCCCTCGACGCTCGGACTTTGCACGACCTTGCCATGAGTGGCATCAATGAGGTCTACTTTAACTTTATCCTTGTAGCCCACTGCGAGAATGCGGCCATCTTCGGAAAAGGCAAGGCCATAGGGTTGTCTTCCACCGCTACCTTTTACCTGATGGAGGAGCTGGATTTGAGCGTCGTAAATACGAATAAAACCG
Source organism: Candidatus Contendobacter odensis Run_B_J11 (assembly GCF_000531125.1). Taxonomy (GTDB): domain Bacteria; phylum Pseudomonadota; class Gammaproteobacteria; order Competibacterales; family Competibacteraceae; genus Contendibacter; species Contendibacter odensensis. The sequence continues at coordinate 11,559 of NZ_CBTK010000064.1, forward strand.
TCATCACTACTGGTGGCCATACGTCCATCATTGGCAAAGGCGATCCAGTTACAGGAAAAACCATATGTTAAATCTTCTGCCACTTTTTTGCCGGTGGCGCTATCCCAAACCATGATGCCCTTGGCGCTGCCAAAGGCTGCAGCGAAACGGATTCCATCCGGGGAATAGGCAAGGTGGAGGATTTCCGAGGGCAACTTGGAAAGACGGTTCTTCATCCGCAGGCTTGAGGTATCGTACAGATAAAGAGCGAAGGTGTTTTCATTATTAGTAATAGCGCCGGCAAGAATCGCGGTTTTGCCATCAGGAGAGAGCGCGCCCGCATAAATGGAACCGTCGAGACCCTCGCCAATAGGGACGCGCAGCACACCCCGAAGATCGCCTCCGGGTAGATTCCACAGGCGAGCAGTTTTGTCGTCCGAGACGGTGAGAAGTAACGTTCTATCCTGGTTCAACGAAATGCGGTTAATAATAGCCGTATGCTCGCCCGCTTCAATGCGCAAATAGGGCGACTCCGCTGCTGCTGGAGCCGGATCGGCTAAAACTTGGAAAGATGTTGTCAGTACAGTGAGAAGCAGAGTAATTAACCAGTGTTTGTGAGAAACAATGGAAGATTGCGGACAAGAAAAAATCTTTTTAGTATTACAGGAGTCCATGATGTAATCCTGATTAGGTTCGGGATGGATTCTCGAAAATGCCAAATGAGATAAAGTTCGCATTGAATTTGGAAAAATACCGATTATCTAGGTAGGAAGCGGATGGAGGGAGGAGGAAGGAAGCAGCGCATCCCTCCGTTTATCCCCCTCAAACCCGTTTACCACTTATTATCACGAAGCCGCTTTTTCTCCTCGCGCCTTGATTATATAGGCAAGGCTGGGGCGATGTTCCAGCAGACTGGTTTTTTCATAACCGTCGTCCGCCACGGCCACTTCATTTTGATAATTCTTAGCCGTCCTAACAGTAGTTTCCGCCTTGTTCTGAGTAGAGGAAAACTTGGAAGCGAGTTGCACAGCCTCGGGCTTGCCACCCGTTTTCCTATTAACCTCTTTCTTTGTATCGGCTGCCTTTTTAGCCGCAATTTTGCGATTTTCAAGCTCCGCCGTCGGCTTTTTGTTGGCGGATCCTTTCCGATTTTTAGCGATATCTCTATCGATTTTTGCCACCTCCTGCATGTATTCTCTATCAATTTGTTTGTTATTGACATCGATGCGTTTTTTCGCTTCCCGCTGTTCTGCCGGCGTTAACCTGGAGATGTCAAATTCGGCCACCATCTGATCATTGGCGTACTGGTATTCTTCCTGGCGCTTGCCGATATTCTCGGCCACCATCTGCATCAGATTGTTATCGCGGCGGACTTGTTCTTGGAGTTGGCTCCAGCGGCGTTGCGCTTCGCCTCTGGATATCCGTTTAGCGGCGTAAGCGGCGCGAATCCGGTCACGCTCTCCCACGCGACAAGCAATCAGTGCTCTGACCGCTATATCTGCTTTATCCAGCTCGTTGGCTTCTCGGGTCAGGTCGTTTCTAATTACTAAAACGGCCTGATCACGACCTTGTTCCATACGGCTCTTGTAGTAACCGCCAATAGCCCCAGCCACTCCGCCTACGGCAGCGCCAATCAGGGCGCTTTTGGCGATATCGTGACCAGACCGCCCTGATAGGGCAGCGATAAGCCCACCGGTCAGTGCCCCGGTCGCCGCCCCGGTCGCCGCCCCCTTGATCATATCCTCGGCGAAGAAATTGCCGGTAGAATCGAGCGCTACCACATTGGAGCGACAAAGATCTGAACCATCATCAGGGCCAATGCGTTCCTCGCGAGTTAAGGGCGTAGCACAACTGGTGAGCATCAGAGTACTCGCTACCAAGGCGATTGTCTTAAGATTGATGTGCCGGGGGACAATATTACAATACAGCATGGATGCATCTCCCTAAATTGTTAAACAGTTTTTTTATCGTACCAGTTAGCTGGGTTATAAAATTGACGAGAAGAATGACTATCACTTGATATAGCGCTTCTCGATGAGCTGTAATCGCATCCAGCCACAAAGTCCTCTCAATTTCCCCTTTTTCAAAGGCGGGAGGCACATTAGCAGCAGGGGAATTCTGCCCATTAGCCCACATTAGTATAGCGCTCACTTACAGGTTGTGGAATAAGTTCCATCCTGTAAATTTTCGTGTGATCCGAATGACAGGTTGGGCGAACACAGCGCACGCTACTCACCAGGATCAACAGGCTGGATGAAGCTGATGCTCTAGCCCACGCCGCAATCCATCGCCATCACAGAAACATTTACCGAGGAAACAACACGAAGACAGCGAACGACGGGGTTGGCGAACGACCCTAGATCACCCGTGAAAACCGCTGCTGCTTCTGCGCACGCAGATAGCGGTCGAACACCATGCAGATATTGCGGATCAGCAGCCGACCAGGCGGCAATACCCGAATTCCGGCAGTATCCAGTTTCAGCAAGCCATCAGCCTGCATATCTGTCAGTTCCGCCAATTCCATCGCAAAGTAGTCGCCGAACACCATGGCATACTGGCGCTCAATTGCAGCGAACTCGAGAGTAAAGTTGCAGATCAGCGCCGTGATCACAGCCCGCCGCAAGCGGTCATCGGCATTCAACCGTACTCCTCTAAACACGGCCAACCGATTATCATCAATCTGGGCGTAATACTCTTCCAAACCCTTCAGATTCTGGCTGTAACTATCGCCGACCATGCCGATAGAAGTCGCGCCGAAACCGATTAGATCGCAATCCGCATGAGTGCTATAACCCTGAAAATTGCGATAGAGCGTTCCGGCTTGCTGCGCTAATGCCAGTTCATCATCCGGCTTGGCGAAGTGATCCATCCCGATGTAGACATAGCTCGCTGCGGTCAATTGCTCAATCACCGCTTTTAGAATCTCCAGCTTCACTGCGGGTGGCGGCAGGGCACTGGCATCAATCTGGCGCTGGGTCTTGAATAACTCCGGCAGATGGGCGTAGTTGAACACTGAAATTCGGTCGGGATTCTGGGCAATAATCTCGGCTACGGTACGGCTAAAGCCAGCGACGCTTTGATGTGGAAGTCCGTAGATCAAATCCACACTAATCGACTTAAACCCTTCGTGGCGGGCCGCCTCCATTACCTTCAGCGTGATCTCTTTAGATTGAAGGCGGTTGACCGCTTTCTGCACTTGTGGATCGAAATCCTGCACTCCCAAACTCAGCCGATTGAAACCAAGTTCGCGCAACAGCGCCACCGTATGATCATCGGTTTCACGGGGATCTACTTCAATCGAATACTCGCCGCTATCACTGTCCAATAGATGGAAATGCTCTCCGGTAACTCGCATTAACTCACGCATTTCATCGCTGTTAATGAAAGTGGGAGTACCGCCACCCCAATGCAATTGAGTAACAGGTCGCTCTTGATTAAATAAAGCACCCTGTAATGCCAGTTCCCGGTAGAGATGATCGAGATAAGGCGTAGTATGACGGCGATTCTTGGTGACAATTTTATTGCAGGCGCAATAGAAACACACTGTGTCGCAGAACGGGATATGAAAATACAACGACAACGGTCTGCCACTGGCATTGCTGGCGATAGCCTGCTCCCGATACTCGTCCGCACCAAAGCCGTCGTGAAATTGCACCGCAGTCGGGTAGGAGGTGTAGCGGGGACCGGCCTGATCGTATTTGTGAATCAGGGTCAAATCAAAAATGATGGCGGTGTCCACGGGCGACCCTCCTTATAACTGGCGCAATTGTGCGGCGTTCAACAGAAACACCCCTTGCCCACCGCGCTCGAATTCCAGCCAGGTGAAAGGCACCTCTGGCAGCGCCTCGCACAAGGCATACTGGGCGTTACCGACCTCAACGATTAGCAGTCCGTCACGTTTCAGATAGTCGGCGGCCTGGAGCAGAATCTGCTCCACCATATCCAAACCTTCCGCACCGGCCACCAAACCCAACCGGGGTTCGTGATGGTACTCCGTCGGCAAAGTGTCGAGTTCAGCCAGAGCAACATAGGGTGGATTGCTGATGATCAGGTCGTAATAGCGACCCTTCAAAGCTGAGAACAGATCGGATTGAATCACCCCGATTTGATCCTCCAGACTGTGATCGGCCACGTTGCGCCGCGCCACCTCCAGCGCCTCGGTGGAAATGTCCACTAAATCTACCCGCGCATCCGGGAACGCATAGGCGCAGGCAATGCCGATACAACCGCTGCCGGTTCCCAAATCCAGAATGTCGCCCACCTGCCGGCTGTCTGGCAACCACGGGGAAAAGTGCCGCTCGATCAATTCCGCCAGCGGCGAACGCGGAATCAGCACCCGTTCGTCCACATAGAACGGCAGGCCCATAAACCAGGCGCGTTGGGTCAGATAAGCAGCGGGCTTGCGTTCCGCGATACGCCGCTGCAACAGATGCAACACTGCCTGCTGTTCGGGCGGTGTCAGTTGCGCTTGCAGATATTCAGCGGGCAAATCCGGGGGCAGATGCAGCGCGTGCAATACCAGCGCGGCGGCTTCGTCAATGGCGTTGTCGGTGCCGTGGCCAAAGTGCAAACCGGCTGCGTTCATCTGGCTGGCGCCCCAGCGGATCAGGTCGCGCAGGGTGCGTAGATAGGGCAAAACATTGTCGTGGTCGGTCATCGGAGTCGGGTTCGCAGTGGAAACGGCTTCTCCCGGAGAGCGGGAGCAAAGTGATTGAACGCCGGCAACGGCTGATCAACATCACTTTCCGATGATACTCAGGAAATCACCTTTCGGGTAAGGCGTGGAGCCTTTTTAGGAAGCTGACGCGAAAGCCCAGCATCGACTTCAGGTCGTGATCGGCAGGCGCTTGAGGTTGCTGAGGCAGGAGCAGCCCACGCCGACTTCAGCGCGGGCCGGCAGGAGCAAGCTTGTAATCACACCGTCAAATACTGTCGCACCAGGCCGTCGTCCAAATCGGCCATCGCCCCGGTCGCTACCGGACGACCTTTATCCACGATACAGAACTGCTGCGCGACCCAACGGGCGAATGGCAACTTTTGCTCGACCAGCAACACGGTCATGCCCTGTTCCTCATTCACCCGGCGGATGGCCGTCCCGATTTCGCGGACGATGGCGACCTGCTCGCGAATCTGGTCGGTTTGCTCCTGGTTCAGGCGACGAATGACCCGGCCAATTTCGCGCACGACGTTGGGCTGAATGCCCTCGGTCGGCTCGTCGAGAATCAGCATCTTCGGCTCCAGCACCAGGGCGCGGCCAATGGCCAACTGCTGCTGTTGTCCGCCGGAGAGATCGCCGCCCCGCCGCTTGAGCATGGTTTTGAGCACCGGGAACATTTCGTAGATCAACTCCGGCACTTGTCGTGGCCGGCGCGGATTGACCGCCAGGCCGATTTTCAGGTTTTCCTCCACCGTCAGCAGCGGAAAGATCTGCCGGCCCTGCGGCACATAGCCGATGCCGAGCGGAGCGCGCCGTTCCGCCGCCGACCCGATCAGATTTTCGCCTTGAAAGGCGACCCGCCCAGAGCGAATCGGCAACAACCCCATGATGCATTTCAGCAAGGTGGTTTTGCCGACGCCGTTGCGGCCCATCAAACAGAGCACAGCGCCGCTCGGCACCTCCAGATCAAGATCCCACAGAGTATGGGATTCGCCGTAATACTGATTCAGCGCTTCAATGGTGAGCATCCTCGCCTCCCAGATAGACCTCAATGACCAAGGGATCGACCTGCAACTCATCCAGCCGCCCTTCGGCCAGCACCCGCCCCTGATGCAGTACGGTCACTTGATCGGCGATGGAGCGGACGAAGCCCATGTCGTGCTCGACCACGACGACGGAGTGGTTGCCGGCCAATGATTTGAGCAGTTCAGCGGTGCGCTCCATTTCCGCCGGCGTCATCCCGGCGACCGGCTCATCGACCAGCAGCAATCGGGGTTCCTGCATCAGCAACATCCCGATTTCCAGCCATTGCTTCTGACCGTGCGCCAGTACCCCGGCGAGACGTTGCGCCTGCTCGTTCAGGCCGACCTGGTCCAGCACGGCGCTAATCCGGTCGCGCTCTTCGCCGCTCATCCGGGTGGTCATCAGCCCGCGCAACCGTTTAGCGCCGGACATCGCCAGTTCCAGATTTTCCAGCACGGTCAGCGGTTCGATCACGGTCGGTTTCTGAAACTTGCGGCCAATGCCAATGCGGGCAATGGCCGGTTCGTCGAGTTTGAGCAAATCAATGGTCTGGCCGAAGAACACTCGCCCGGCATCCGGCTTGGTCTTGCCGGTGATGATGTCCATCATCGTGGTCTTGCCAGCGCCGTTGGGACCGATGATGCAGCGCAATTCGCCGTCGCCGATATACAGCGACAGGTTATCAATCGCCTTGAACCCGTCGAAGCTCACGGTGACGCCTTCCAGATACAACAGAATGCCGTGCGTCGCATCCACCGGCGCGACCGGGGTGTGCATACCCGCAGCCTCCGGTTCAAAAATCAGCTCGCTCATGATGCGGTCTCCCGACGGCGGCGCAACAGTCCGATCAACCCATAAGGCAGGAGGAGGGTGACGGCTACGAACAGCCCGCCGAGGGCGAACAGCCACACCTCCGGCAAGGCGGCGGTCAGCCAGGATTTACTGTAATTGACCAGCACTGCCCCGACCACCGCTCCGACCAGGGTACCGCGCCCGCCGACCGCCACCCAAATCACCGCCTCAATCGAGTTCAAAGGCGCAAATTCACCGGGATTGATAATGCCGACTTGCGGCACATACAGCGCCCCGGCCACTCCCGCCAGCATCGCTGAAAAGGTGAAAACCAGTGTCTTGACCTGTTCCACCCGATAGCCGAGAAAGCGGGTGCGATCTTCGGAATCGCGGATCGCGACTAAAACCCGTCCCATTCGGGTAGATACCAGCCAACGGCAAGCAAGATAACCACCCGCTAAAGCCAGCGCTGATAAGACAAATAACACGATCCGAGTCTCATCGGCATGGATTGAATAGCCCAGAATATCCTTGAAATCGGTCAGGCCGTTATTGCCGCCAAAACCCATTTCATTGCGGAAGAAAGCCAGCATCAGCGCATAAGTCAAAGCCTGAGTGATAATCGACAGATAAACGCCCGATACTCGTGAACGAAAGGCGAACCAGCCAAAGATGAAAGCCAGCAGCCCCGGCACGACCATCACCATCAGCGCCGCAAACCAGAACATATCGAAGCTGTGCCAATACCAAGGCAGGTCTTTCCAATTTAAAAACACCATGAAATCAGGCAGCACCGGATCGCCGTAAACCCCGCGGGTACCGATTTGGCGCATCATATACATGCCAAAACAGTAGCCGCCCAAGGTGAAAAAAGCGGCGTGACCGAGGCTGAGAATACCCATGTAGCCCCATACCAGATCAATAGATACCGCCAGCAGGGCATAGCACAGATATTTTCCAAGCAATGTGACGGTGTAAGCCGTCAGATGCAGCGGATGATCCGGCGGCACTAGCAGATTCAGTGCTGGCACGCCAATACCGATGATCATCAATACGGCCAGCAATACCAATCCGGTACGGTCGGAGAGCAACCAACGAGGGAAGCGCATCAGTTAAACCTCCGCTGCCCGGCCCCGTTGCGGGAATAAACCGCGTGGCCGTTTCTGAATAAACAGAATTAAAAATACCAGCACCACAATCTTGGCCAGCACCGCACCCGTCCAGGGTTCCAGCAGCTTGTTAGCGACGCCCAGCGACAAACCGGCCACCATCGTGCCCCACAAATTGCCGACCCCGCCGAACACCACCACCATGAATGAGTCCACGATGTAGCTCTGGCCGAGATTGGGACCAACATTGGTCAACTGCGACAATGCAACACCGGCAACGCCAGCAATGCCGCTGCCCAGACCAAAGGTCAGCGCATCCACCCGTGCCGAGCGCACCCCCATCGCCCGCGCCATCGCCCGATTTTGCGCGACCGCCCGTACTTCCAAGCCCAAACGGGTGCGTTGCAACGCCAGCCACAGCAGCGCGAATACCGCAATACAGAAACCGACGATCACCAGCCGGTTCAGCGTGACTTCCAGCGGGCCGAGCAAAATGGTGCCGCTCATCCAGTCCGGAGCCGCCACCGAGCGATTCAGAGGCGAAAAGATCGAGCGTACCGCCTGTTGCAAAATCAGACTGACGCCAAAGGTAGCCAGCAGGGTTTCCAGCGGGCGCCCGTAGAGAAAACGGATGATGCCGCGCTCAATAGCGATACCCACCAGCGCAGTGACCAGGAAGGCCAGCGGCACCGCCACCGGCAATGACCAGTTGACTGGCAGCCATTGCTGGGTCAACCAAGTGGTATAAGCGCCCAGCATCATCAATTCGCCGTGCGCCATGTTAATCACCCCCATTACCCCGAAAGTCACCGCCAGCCCAATCGCAGCCAGAATCAGCACGGACCCCAGCGACAATCCGAAGAACAGGGTTTCGGCCCAACCTAATAACTGCAGGCGAAACTCGGTGCGACTTAGGGCGCTCTTGGCGGCCTCGCGCACATTGGCATCGCTATCATCGGCGGCTACGCGGGTCAACCGGCCGCGAATCTCGGTTTGCATCTGACCGCCCAGTGCAGTAGCAGCGGTGGCGCGAACCGTAGCGTCATCACTGGCTAAATCCGCCAATGCCAGCGCCAGCGTCAGCGATTCCTTAATCCCGCCATCTGTTTCTACGGCTAAGCGTTCCCGCAAGGGTGCAGCGCCGGACGGATCGGGATTGCGCATAAAGGCTTCAACTGCCGCCTTGCGCTGTTGCGAATCGGCGCTGGCGAGTCCCAGACTGGCCAATCGATTCTCAATCAGACTTCGCAGGCGGTTATTGGCGGTAATCCGATCCAGACTGCGCTTGCTCACCGCTCCCAGGGCTGCCCCGGTCACGGCATCCTCAATGGTGATTTCCGCCGCATCGTTCAGGCCGATGACGGTGCGATTATTCTCTTCCTGGTAGTACAACCGACTGTCGTACAGAGCTTTCAGGATCGGGGCGAGCCGAGGATGGTTCGAGGCGGCCAGTGTTTCGACCAACTCGGCTTTGCCGTCGAAATCGGCATCGCGCAACTGTACCAGCGTGGCCTGCACAGCCGCATCATCGGCGGCATGGGCGGGTACAACACCCAACAGAACCTGTAGCGTGAGCGCAAAGGTGAGGAACCCGGCGCGAATCAACGTGCGGGAAGGCATGGGGCATCCTCATGATCAGGGAGGTGGAAGGAGTTCCAGCGCCGCCCTCACCCCCGCTCCTCCCCAAGGGGGAGGAGCATCAATGCGGGAGTGAAAAGCGGGCTTAATTTACTTGAAGTTTTGACCCGAACAGGTCTTGGTGACAGTGTTGTAGTTGCCACACTTAATCGGTGCGGTCCAGTCAGCGATGATGTCCTTGCTACCTGGCAGGAAGTCGGACCAAGCGTCGCCTTCCACCAAACCCTTGGTCTTCCACACCACGTCAAATTGACCGTCAGCCTGAATTTCGCCGATCAGCACCGGCTTGGTCAGATGGTGATTGGGCAGCATCTTGGCGGTGCCGCCGGTCAGGTTCGGCGCTTCGATACCGACCATGGTTCCGATCACCTTATCCGGGTCAATAGTCTTGGCTTTCTCCACCGCCTTTACCCACATATTGAAGCCGATATAGGTGGCTTCCATCGGGTCGTTGGTTACCCGCTTCGGGTTCTTGATGAAGTCGTGCCACTCTTTGATAAAGGCATCATTAGCCTTGCCCTTGACGCTCATGAAGTAATTCCAGGCGGCGAGATGACCCACCAGCGGCTTGGTATCAATACCGGACAATTCTTCTTCACCCACCGAGAACGCAACGACTGGAATATCCTTGGCGGAAATGCCCTGATTACCCAGCTCCTTGTAGAACGGCACGTTGGCATCACCATTAATGGTGGAAACGACAGCGGTCTTCTTGCCAGCGGAACCGAATTTCTTGATGTCGGAGACGATGGACTGCCAATCCGAATGACCAAACGGGGTGTAGTTGATCATAATATCCTCTTCCTTGACCCCCTTAGCCTTGAGATAAGCTTCCAGAATCTTGTTGGTGGTGCGGGGATAGACGTAATCGGTACCGGCCAATACCCAGCGCTTCACGCCCAAATCCTTCATTAGATAATCCACTGCCGGGATCGCTTGTTGATTTGGAGCCGCGCCGGTGTAAAACACATTCCTGGATGACTCCTCGCCCTCGTATTGCACTGGATAGAACAGGATCCCGTTCAATTCCTCGAATACCGGCAATACCGACTTGCGCGAGACCGAAGTCCAGCAGCCGAAGACCACCGCCACCTTGTCTTTTTGCAGCAGTTCACGCGCTTTTTCAGCGAACAGCGGCCAATTCGAGGCCGGGTCTACCACCACCGCCTCCAGCTTCTTGCCAAGCAGGCCACCCTTCTTGTTCTGGGCGTCAATCAGCATTAATACGGTGTCTTTCAGCGTGGTTTCGCTGATCGCCATGGTGCCGGACAGGGAATGCAGGACACCAACCTTGATGGTGTCGGCGGCGTGAGCCAGCGTGGCACTGAGCGTCAGCGTGCCGGCCAGCAGCCAATAGGGAATTTTCGACAATTTGTTCGTCATGCGCAGCCCTCAATGTTGTGGTTAACCCGTCTGCGTCATCCGCAAACTTGGGCATGTGGCTATCAAGGACTGTGCCAAGCTATAATATTGATGTTTATTAACAAGTTGCCGTTGGTAAAGTTGGATGAACTGAGTAGGTTATACCTCATATGCCCTGTAATAGGGCATAAACTCGATGAGCACGATGCAAAATAGGGCGTGTTGGTCAATGCGTGCGCGGAAATGGGGCGCTATGCGCCAGCGCGGGCCTGATTCAATGCCCGCAACCCACGCAGATTTTACCGGGTATCGGCTGTCAAGAATCCGCCAGGATTCAGTGCGTGGCATTCGCCCGTCAAGAACGAGCGCCACTCCGACATAGATTCCCTGATCCCCGTATTACCCGGCACTGAGGATAAAAGTACAAAATCCCGGATTGTGAAATGCAACGTACTAAATTAGCGCAATGACTGCGGAACGGGCTTATAAATCATATAAAACAGCCGATAGATTGAGATATACAGCCAGCGCTATAGCTCATGGTCTGCAACGTGCATGGACTTGTTCTCAAAGCACATCGGTCAGGAGAATCATCAATGAACACATACCGAGTCGAATTTACAAGTCGCAACAATAGACATTTCATCGTCAAGACCACGGTGGAAGAATCCTCTGTTGAAAAGGTCGAGTCCTGTGCATGTCAGTGGTTAGCCTATTGGATGGGCTTAAATTCAGCCGAGTTCAATATCACTATTAGGGCTTGATTGTTCACGAGGCCCCACCGCCATTCAGGTAAGCCGTTCGTGGTGAACTTGTCGAACCTTGGCGAGACCATCATTGCCCAGGGACATCGGTCCAAAGACTACCTGACCGCCACCCTGGTCAGCGCGGCAGTTCCAGCACTGCCTCCAACCCTCCCTGGGGATGATTGCGCAGGGTCAGTTCGCCACCGTGAGCGCGGGCGATATTGCGGGCGATGCTCAATCCCAAACCGGTGCCGCCGGTGTCGCGACTGCGCGAGCCTTCCAGCCGATAAAACGGTTCAAACACTCGTTGCAATGCTGTCGTTGCAATCCCTGGCCCGTCATCCCGAATCGTCAGCACCAGCCGCTCCGACGTATCCGCCACTGTAATTTCGGCGCGGTGACCATATTTCAGCGCATTGTCTACCAGATTGCTCAGGCAGCGTTTCAACGCCAGCGGTCGGCAGAGCAGCGGTTGCTGCGCCACGCTGGCGATACGAACCTCCTGCCCGGCATCTTCGGCGTCTTCCTGCAAGCATTCCAACAAGGCATTGAGATCCAGCGACGCCATCGGTTCGGTGTACTCACCGCCGCGCAGAAAATCCAGCGACGCCTGCGCCATTCGCTGCATATCGTCCAGATCAGCCTGAAATTTTCCGCGCAGCGGCGAATCGTCCAATAACTCAGTACGCAATCGCAGCCGGGTAATCGGGGTTTTGAGGTCGTGAGACACAGCGGCCAGAATGCGGTCGCGATCCTCGATGTAGCGGATCAATCGCTGCTGCATGGTGTTGAACGCCTGGGCAGCGCGGCGGACTTCCAGCGGTCCGGTTTCATTCAGCGGCGGGCGGCGGATGTCGCACCCCAATTCAGCGGCGGCATCGGCTAGAATGCTCAGCGGTCGAGTCAGGGTGCGCACCGCCAAGGCCACCAGCAGCGCCACCGAAACCAGAAGCACCAGCAGGATCAGCAGCAATCGCGCCGGCCAGGCGATCACTTCCTCCGGCAATACCTGCTGGAACGTAACTATGGCGCCATCACGCAAGCGGATTTGCACCACGAAATTACGCAGTCCCAGCATCATGGCCTGCATCCGCTCGTGCGGTGGTGGTCGGGTTACCCCGTCAGGTCGCTCAGATGAATTCCAGCGTGGACGATGGGTCGGCGGGGGTGGAGGCGGCAAGTCGTCGTTGATTTCCAATTGGAACGGGCGATCCGGTCCCAACTGGCGCTTGAGCAGAGCGCGGAACAGGGTGGTGTGATAGCGCTCATCCGGTTCCGTTTCGCTTTGCCAGGGCAGGTCCAGGCTGAGCCGGGTGGGCGGCAAATCCAGCGCAGTCACCAACCGCCGCCGTTCAGCATCGTCCAGGGTATCGAGCAGATTAACGATAGCGGCGATCCGCTGGGCGACATGCCCACCAATCGCGTGATAAAGCGCCTGATCCCGGTCTTGCAGCAGGATCGCGGCGCTGAGCAACTGAGCCAGCACCAAACCGCTGGTCAGAAATAGCAGCAGGCGACCAAACAGCGATTGCGGCAAGAGTGGCATCAAAATTCCCGATGGACTTGAGCGGCTAACACATAGCCTTCGTTGCGCACCGTCTTAATCAGCGCCGCATCACGCGGGTCGTCGCGCAAGCGCCGGCGCAACCGGCTGACCTGTACGTCAATGCTGCGATCAAACGGCATCGCTTCGCGGCCCTGAGTCAGATCCAGCAATTGATCGCGGTTCAATACCCGTTGCGGATGTTCCAGGAACACCCGCAGCAAGCGGTAATCGCCCGCACCCAGCGGCATCAGCACCCCATCCGGGGCGACCAGTTGGCGAGCGTCTACATCCAGGGTCCAGCCAGCAAACTGGAAGCGCCGCGTCTCGCCCGGTTCGGTGGGGAGACTGCGGGCACGCCGCAGGATGCTTTTGATCCGCGCCAGCAGTTCACGCGGGTTAAACGGCTTGGGCAGATAATCGTCGGCGCCCATTTCCAGCCCGACGATGCGGTCGGTATCGTCGCCACGGGCGGTTAGCATGATAATCGGGATCGGCGAGCGGGCGCGCAGGGTGCGGCACAGCACCAGGCCATCGTCGCCGGGCAGCATCAGATCGAGGATAACCAGATCGACCGGCGCCTGTTCCAATGCTGCCCACAGCCCGCGACCGTCGGCCACGCCGCTGACCCGAAAGCCATTGCGACCCAGATAATCGGCCAGTAACTCGCGTAAATCCGGATCATCGTCCACGATAAGAAGATGGTCGCTCATTAATGTCTCTCTTTAGCCACCCATTGTCGGCCCAAAAGTAACCCACATCACCATGACCCCCGAAAAGTTCATCGATCTCTGGCGCGAGAATACGCTGAAAGAGCGCAGCGGCTCGCAGTCGCATTTCAATCAACTCTGCGACTTGCTGGGCGTAATCCAGCCAGCGATTGCCGATCCGCATGGCGAGTGGTTCACTTTCGAGAAGGGGGCGAAGAAAACCGGCGGCGGTGATGGCTGGGCCGATGTGTGGAAAAAAGACTGCTTCGCCTGGGAGTACAAGGGCAAGCACAAAGACTTGAGCGCAGCCTTGCGCCAGTTACAGCAATACGCGCTGGCGCTGGATAACCCGCCGCTGCTGATCGTCTCCGACATGGCGACGATTGAAATTCATACCCATTTCACCAACACCGTTCACACGGTGCGTCGGCTGGCGCTGGAGGATTTAGCCGATCCCGCGAAGCTGCAACTGCTGAAGTGGGCGTTCACCGAGCCAGAGCGGCTAAAGCCGACCGTCACCCGGCAGAAGGTTACCGAAGACGCGGCTACGATCCTGGGCGGTCTGGCGCAACGCCTGCGGCAACGTGGCCACCCGCCGCTGGCGGTAGCGCACTTTATGACCCGGCTGCTGTTTTGTTTGTTCGCCGAGGACATCGGCCTGTTGCCGCATCGGCTATTCAGCGAGCTGCTGGCCCGCGCCCGCCCGTCACCCGCTGAATTTCTCTCCATGGCGGGCGATTTGTTTCGCGCCATGCACCAAGGCGGCCACTTTGGTCTGGACAAAATCGCTTGGTTCGACGGCGGACTGTTCGATGATGCCGCCTGCCTGCCGCTGCAACACACTGACCTTGACACGCTGCATTCTGCCGCCGCTCTGGACTGGTCGGAGATTGAACCGGCGATTTTCGGCACCCTGTTCGAGCGCGGCTTGGACCCGGACAAGCGCAGCCAGTTGGGCGCGCATTACACCGACGCCGGTTCCATCGAACGGCTGATTGTGCCGGTGATCCGCGAACCGCTGTTAGCGGAGTGGGCGACGGTGAAGGCCGACATGGCGCTTCTGTTAGCCACGAAGAAGCCGAAACGCATTCAGGCCGAGCAGACGCTGCAAGGCTTCCTGGAACGGTTGCGCACCTTCCGCGTCCTGGACCCGGCCTGCGGCTCCGGCAATTTCCTGTACGTCGCCTTGCGGACGCTGAAAGACCTTGAACACCAGGTCATGCTGGAAGCGGAGGCGCTGGGCTTGCAACGCGGCTTTCCCGCCGTTGGCCCGGAGGCGGTTGCGGGCATCGAGATCAACGACTATGCCGCCGAGCTGGCCCGGTTGACGGTCTGGATCGGCGAAATTCAATGGATGATCGGCCACGGCTACAACCTGAATGAACAACCGATCCTCAAGCCGCTGAACCAGATTCTGTGCCGGGATGCGCTGCTGAACGATGATGGGATCGAAGCCACTTGGCCGGCGACCACGGTGATCGTCGGTAATCCGCCGTTTCTGGGCGACAAGAAACAGTTAGCCGCCTTGGGCGATGCGTACATAGCGACCTTGCGCCAGACCTATCAGTGCCGGGTTCCGGGCGCTGCGGATTTGGTTTGCTACTGGTTTGAGAAAGCGCGGGTGCTGATTGAAGCGGGTCACGTCCAGCGGGCAGGACTGGTCGCGACCAATTCCATTCGCGGCGGCGCGAATCGCAAGGTGCTGGAGCGGATTCTGAACACTGCCTCCCCCTTGACGGGGGAGGGTGGGGATGGGGGTGAAAAGCTGGCGATCTTCAATGCCTGGTCTGATCAGGAATGGTTCAATGAGGGCGCGGCGGTGCGGGTGTCGCTGGTGTGCTTCGGCAAGCAGGGCCACGGGCAGCCGGTGATACTGGATGGGCAGTCAGTGACAGCGATTCACGCGGATTTGAAGGGACGAAAGGAAGGCGATGACGGCAGCCTGGATTTAACGCAAGCCAAGCCGCTACTGGAAAACGCGGGTGTATCTTTCATCGGCACCCAAAAAAACGGTCCCTTCAACATTGCCGGTGACTTGGCGCGACAGTGGCTAAAATTACCGAACCCTAACGGTCGACCCAATAGCGACGTGTTGCATCCATGGGCAAACGGGATGGATATTAATCGTAGATATTCAGATACATGGATTATTGACTTCGGTGTGAGTATGCCGGAAGCACAGGCAGCTTTATATGAAGCCCCGTTTGAATACTCAGCTAAATACATCAAACCGCTACGGGTCGGTAAGCGAGAAGATCGGGCAAATCAACGCTGGTGGTTAATGCAGAGGTCAAGACCTGAACTACGCACTGCTTTACAGTCTTTAGGCCGATTCATTGCGACTTCGATGGTCTCAAAATACCGTTTCTTTGTCTGGCTAGACAAAATCCAGCTTCCTGAAAATCTGGTCGTGGTCATCGCTCGTGACGACGACACCACCTTTGGCATCTTGCATTCCCGCTTCCATGAACTGTGGGCGCTGCGAACGTGTACATGGCTTGGCAAAGGCAACGATTCCCGCTACACGCCCACGACCTGCTTTGAAACCTTCCCGTTCCCGGATGGCTTGCAGCCGAACATTCCGGCCAGCGCCTATGTCGATGATCCCCGCGCTCAAGTTATTGCCGCCGCCGCTCAAAAACTCAACGAACTGCGGGATAACTGGCTGAATCCGCCGCAATGGGTGGATCGCCTTCCCGAAGTCGTGCCCGGTTATCCCGACCGACTCATTCCGAAACCGGAACATGCGGCTGAACTAAAGAAGCGCACCTTGACGAACCTGTACAATCAGCGCCCGGCGTGGCTGGCGAACGCTCACCGCGATCTCGATCACGCGGTGGCTGCTGCTTACGGCTGGCCGGTGGATTTGAGCGATGATAAGGTTTTGCGGCGCTTGCTGGCGTTGAACCGGGAACGCGCTGTTTAGGCCCGTACCGGCCATTGCCGACACAGCCATTCGCGCCGTTCGGTTTGCAGTGATCGGATGACGGTGCGGCCATTGACGGTGAATTCCAGTTCCCGCAGTTCCGGGCGACCATAAACCACTGGGATAAAGCGCACCGTATCCGGTGGATAAGCGCCCGATTCGGCAATTTCCACCTGCAACCGCTCGCCTGCACTATCCGCCGAGATGTGGGCAATACCGTAAGCGCCAGCTTGATAACGCCGCGTTTCCTGGTCATCCAGCACATACTCGAACCGCGCCGGTTTTTCCCGACAGAACAGATGCAATTCGACCGTGCTTAAATCCATGATGCTGTTGTGCAACGGCCCGGCGTAGTACGGCACGACTGCCCCATCGCGGACGAACAGCGGCAACTCATCCAAGGCGGCGGCATACGACACAAGCTGGCCGCCTTCAACCCACTCGCCCCGATTCAGATCAAACCAGAAACCCGGCGGCAGACGTATTGCCCGTTCCTGCATCTTCACTCCGGCGCGAACGATTTCCGGCCCTTGCCCTTCGCCGTGCAGAATCGGCGCGACCAGCAGGGCATCGCCAACCAGATACTGATCGTCCAGATTCACATATTCCGGCCCGGCGTAGTGATACAGCAGCGGACGCATCACCGGATCGCCGCTGCGCCAGTGGGCGAAAAAACACTGATACAAATACGGCAGCAAGCGGTAGCGGCTGCGAATCGCGCCCCGAATTGCCACCAGCGGCTCCAGCCCGAACTGCCACGGTTCCTGCGAGCGGGAATGGCGGATGGAATGGTTGCGGAAGAATGGAAATAGACAGCCGGCCTGATGCCAGCGCACCAGTAATTCGGCGCTGGTGTCGTCCATGAAGCCGCCCACATCCGGCCCATTGAACGCTGCGCCGGACAGGCTCAGATTCAGCGAACACGGCAGCGCCATCCGCAGATGCTTCCAGTTGCTGGCGTTATCGCCGGTCCACACCGCACTGTAGCGTTGGGTGCCGGCGCAGGCGCTGCGAGTCAACAGGAAAGGGCGGCCCTCAGGATCGAGCCGATCACACGCTTGCCGGCTGGCCATCGCCATGAAATGAGCGTACTGGTTGTGATAGCGATCATGCGGGATCGCGCCGTGATTGAAGCGCATCTCCTCGGTGCGGCTGTAGCCGGTAGCGGGATCGTTCATGTCCAGCCACACCCCGTCCACCGCGCTGGCACGCAGAAAATCCGCCAACCGGCCCGCCCACCAGTCGCGGGTCGTCTCCAGCGTGAAATCAGGAAACACGGTATCGCCGGGCCAGACCTTGCCCACATACTCCCGCCCGCTGGCGGTCTGGCAGAACGCCGCCTGTTCCCGGCCGCTGTCATACACCGCGTAGCCAGGTTCGCGCTTGACGCCGGGATCAATAATCGTCACGGCGCGAATGCCGACCGCTTTCAAATCACGATTGAGCGCAGCGGGATCGGGAAAATCGACCCGATCCCAGGTGAACAGCCGGCAGCCGTCCATATAATCAATGTCGTACCACAAGGCGCTGACCGGCACCTCGGCGGCGGCGAACTGCGCCGCCAGTTCTCGAAACTCTGCTTCGTACTGATAACCCCAGCGGCACTGGTGATAGCCCAGCGCCCATAATGGCGGCAGCGGCGCCCGTCCGGTCAACGTCGCATAGCGCCGCGTCACCTCTGCCAAACTCGGCCCGGCCACAAGGTAAAGGTCAGTCGTGCCGCCGAGGGACTGATACCAGAATTCGCCGGACTGACTCTTGCCAGCGTCCAGAATCGCCCGACCTGGGTTGTCGAAGAACAGCCCCAGAAACCGCTCGCCCGTTTTGAGAATGGCGAAGGGAATGGCGACATAGGTCGGATCGTAGTCGTCACGACTGTAGGTGTGCCGAAACATCGCCACCACATCCACGGTCAGGCAATCAGCGCTATCGCCCAGCTTGTTGAGGCGTTTGGTGCGCTCGCCAAAGCCGTAGCAACCGTCAATGTCGCTCAGAGCGAAATTGAGTAACAAATTCTCGCTGCGGCAACCAATACCCGCAGTGACCGTTGCCAAGGTGAAATCGGCCCGTTCCAGCCGCAATTGCGTTGTACTCAGTTCGACCCTTCCGGCTTCTGCGGCGAAAAGCGCCGTTTCCGTGTCCAACCGCGCTATAACCGGTCGCCCCTCGCGCCATTCCGGCAGCACGGCATCGGAATACTGGTGTGAATCATCAACCTGAGCGTTCTCGAAGCGCAGCCGCAAACAGCCCTCGGCGACATCGGCGCAGCGAACCCGCAACTGGACACCACGCCCGATGAGTTCAACGGTATCGCCTGCGACGGTCAGCGTATCGGCATAGTCAAAATTGAGCGGATGGATTTTCTGGCCGAAGAACATGACAGTGATTCTCCAAGCAAGCGCTGGTGAGGGTTGCTAAATTTCGGTGAGGGCCCTCAAATATTATGCTTCAATATCAATCAGTGGGTTTATGCGAGCCACTAACAACCATTGCTCTTTTGACAGGAGAAATTCCCATGTTTTGTCGGTATTCGTCCCCTTCCCCTATTCAATACTTCTGACAGTTTTTTTCGTTAAAAATCAACAAATTATCTTTCATAGGCATCATTAAATTCAACTCAGGGTTTAAACTAATGAAACCACGTTTACGATATATGCTGTTGACTTTACTGGCGTTTTTTTGGCTGCCCGCTACTCAGGCAGCGCCTGCATTGACCTCTTCGCCAATCACTGTCCCTCAAACAAGCGGAAGCATTAGTACGCCGATTTTTGAATCGGGAATCACTGCTCAAACACGGCAACTGATTCAACCCGCTGCCGCGCAACCAATGCTCTTCACGCATGGAGACCCCAGTCCCAATGAGCAGTATCTATTGGAGCTGGTCAACCGGGCGCGAGCCAACCCTGCTGCGGAAGCAGCCCGCTTGGGCATTGATCTGAACCAAGGGCTTGCTCCGGGCACCATTACCACCGCTCCCAAACCTCCGCTGGCCTTGCAACCGCAACTGATCACTACCGCTCGTGCCCACAGCCAGTGGATGCTGGATACGGACACTTTCAGTCATACCGGCGTAGCGGGCAGCAGCCCAGGGGATCGCATGGAAAGCGCCGGTTATCCATTCAGCGGGAGCTGGACATGGGGTGAAAACATTGCTTGGCAAGGTACAACGGGAACGATCCAGGTCACGGAATCCACTGCCTCAATGCATGATGGCTGGTTTTTGAGCGCGGGACATCGTGCCAATCTGATGAATGCCAGTTTTGATGAGGTCGGGATGGGTTTGTTGACTGGACGGTTTGAGAGTTGGAATGCCTTGATGGGTACCCAAGACTTTGCCCGCAGTGATGGAACGCCTGGACCGTTGCTGACGGGCGTCGTCTATGAAGACTTGAATGGCAACGATTTTTATGACGTGGGCGAAGGCGTAGCCAACGTGACTGTTCGGCTGACTGGTGGAGCCTACTATGCAGTGACTTCCACTTCTGGAGGATTTGCCCTCCCCTACACCAGCGGCGGCGGTACCGGGCAATTGGATGTGATTTTCTCCGACGGCTCTATTCCAGCGCCTGCAACCAGGACGGTGACCGGCACTGGGCAAAATGTGAAGCTGGACTTTGTGGTCAATGGCGAATCGCCGCCTACTTCTGCTGCCGTCGGCGTGTTCCGCAACGGCCAGTGGTTCCTCGATGCCAACGGCAACGGCACTTGGGAGGGCTGCGGCACCGAATTCTGCTTTACCGGCTTTGGTCAGGCCGGTGATATGCCCGCCTCCGGCAACTGGGACGGCGGCAGCAAGAGCTACATCGGGGTGCTGCGTTCCGGCACTGGCGAATGGTTCATTGACCGCAACGGCAACCGGCAATGGGATGGCTGCGTCGCTGACGGCTGCTATGTCGGCTTTGGTGCGCCCGGTGACCTACCCGTAGCGGGCGATTGGCACGGCACCGGCTTTGCCAAAATAGGAGTCTTCCGCAACGGGCAGTGGTTCCTCGATGCCAATGGCAACGGCAAATGGGACGGCTGCGGCACCGATCTCTGCCTGAGCTTCGGCCAAGCTCTTGATTTGCCGGTGGCAGGTAACTGGAATGGCGGTGTTCCGGCGGGGGTCGGCGTATTCCGCGCCGGGACCTGGTATCTGGACTATAACGGCAACGGGCAATGGGACGGCTGCGGTGTGGATCGCTGCTACTTCGGCAGCTTCGGCCAGGCGGGCGATTTACCCGCAGCGGGCGACTGGAACGGCGACGGCAAAGCCAAGGTCGGGGTATTCCGCAATGGCACCTGGTTCCTCGACTACAACGGCAACGGCGCATGGGACGGCTGTAGCGTGGATCGCTGCTACTTCGGCAGCTTCGGCCAGCAAGGGGATTTGCCGGTCGCCGGCAAGTGGTAAAACTCTCCCAAACTCGCCAATAGTTTCACTCCCGGTAGCCTTACTCCTGCCGGCCGCTTTGAAGCGATGAGCGTTAGAAACCAAGCCGGGGATCGCACCCCGGCTTTTTTAATGCGGCGGCAAAGCCACCACCCCGGTTATACCGTTTCTCATTAGATTCAACGGCTTTGCAAATCGCACCGGCGCAGAACCTTCCCCTGGCGCATCAACCGACCTCAAACCAAATCAGGGATGGGTAGGGTGGATAAGGCGCTTTGCGCCGCATCCACCAAGCGGCTAAGGTGGATGCGCTACGCTTATCCACCCTACCCTTCGTCAATCCCGCCCGGTTAAAATAACAGCCCCCTTTAACAAAGGGGGGAGCCTGCGGTTCAAAAAACTCTACCGGCTGAACCCGCATGACCGAACCCCTGATCGCATTGCTCTCACTGGCCTGGCTGCTGTGGATCGCGCTGGTTGCGGTCGGGCTGATTCTGGAGCGGCGCTCACCGACCGCCACCTTGGCCTGGCTGCTGGCGCTACTGTTCATGCCCTACTTCGGGTTTCTGGTGTACCTGCTGTTCGGGCCACGCCGGCTGCATCGGCGGCGGCGGCGCTATGGCCGTGCCCGTGCCCGCTTAATCCAGTCTACCCACCACCTGCGCCCCGGCTACACTCCATCCGGCTTCCCGACTGCTGGCCTGGAACGGCAACTGGCGCGACTGCTGGAACGACTCGGCCAAGGCGCACTCAGCCCGGCTACCGCAGTTACGGTGCTGGAAAGCGGTGACGCCTGCTTTCAGGCGCTGGAAACCGCTATCGTCGCTGCCCAGCACCACGTCCATCTCGAATACTACCTGTGGCAACCGGATCGGGTCGGAACCCGATTGCGCGATCTGCTGATAGAAAAAGCCCGGGCGGGAATCGCGGTACGGCTGCTGCTCGATCCGATGGGATCGAACCGGATTAGCCGCCGTTTCCTGCAACCGCTGCGGGATGCGGGCGGAATGACCGCTTGGTTTAATCCGCTCCGGTTGCGCCGACTGCGACCGAATCACGTCAATTTCCGCACTCACCGCAAGATCGTGGTTTGCGATGGTCGGATCGGGTTCATTGGCGGTATCAACGTCAGCGATGCACACAGCACCCGTTGCAGCGGCGTAACCGCTTGGCGCGACACCCATTTACGCATTGAGGGCGAACCGGTACACCGGCTGCACTTCATTTTTCTGGAAGACTGGTATTTCGCCACCGATCACGCGCCCTTCCAACCGGAATTTTTCCCGCAGTTCCCCCCGCATTCGGCGGGACCTTGGCTGCAAATCGTCGAATCCGGTCCTGATAACGACCGCTATGCCATTGCCCAATGCTTCTTTGCCGCCATCAGCGGTGCCCAGCGACAGGTGTTGCTATCCACGCCCTATTTCGTCCCGAACGAGGCGCTGAACATGGCCTTGAGGAGCGCGGCTCTGCGTGGGGTGGAGGTGAAGCTACTGACGCCCAAACGCAGCGACTCGCGGCTGGTCACAGCCGCCGCCCACAGTTACTACGATGAACTGATCAGCGCTGGAGTCCTGATTCACCAATATGGCCCGCCGATGCTGCATACCAAACTGCTGGTGATAGACGAACGCATCGCGGCCATCGGCAGCGCCAATTTCGACCACCGCAGTTTGGCGTTGAATTTCGAGGTAGTGGCCGTCCTCTACGATGCCGGACTGGCGATACGACTGGCGCGCAGTTTTAGCGCCGACTTGCGACAGGCTCAGCGCTATGTCAAACCCGGTCGCCGCGCTTCGCTAGGCCAGCGGTTGGCAGAAGCCACCGCCCGGCTGTTATCGCCGCTGTTGTGAGCGGAACTGCCGGGTTCTAACTACAATTTCCTGAATAACAGGACTTTTGCTTTGGTGTCCAAACCAGTTCTATTGTGCGGACAGCGCGTGGCCGGGGCTTCCAGCCCGTATTCTGTTCACCGGCTGGAAGCCCCGGCCACGGTTCCACATAAGCACTCACCAGCGGGAGATATCGGCCATGACCCATTTTCCAACCTTGTGCTTCTCCGTGCCCGCGTTCCGTGGGTTGCTCTGGATTGCGATTGCGCTGGTGACCGGTCTATCGCTGCCGACGCTCACTTTGGCGGCCACGCCAGACTACGCCATTGACACCCTCGCGCCCTCTCTCAGCGTCCAACCCGATCTTAATCCAGCCGCTCGTCCCCCCAAACCGTTCCGCAACCCGCTTTCGCTGCAAGATCGCAGCGCCCTTACTCAAAACCGCGCTATCCAGGTCATCGTGGAATTTGATCAGGCAGAAGTTGTGGCTATGGCCGAAACCCGACGCAGCCAAGCCGCCTTGCCCCACGATGACGCCGCCATCCTGGCCGAACGGGTCTCGCGCTACCGTCAACGCAAAGAACAAACGCTGACCACCTTGGCGGCGGAGTCGTTCACCGTAGTGAGCGACTACAGCCACCTGCCGATGAGCGTATTGCGGGTGCAGTCGCTGGCGGCGCTGGATGCCTTGTTGCAGCAACCGGGCGTCAAGGCGGTGTACTCCGACGTTCAACTGAAACTCATGCTCAACGAAAGCTTGCCACTGATTCGGCAACCGGAAACCGCTGCTCAAGGTGGAACCGGCACTGGCGTCACGGTCGCGGTACTCGATACCGGGGTGGATTACGCCCGAGCTGCTTTCGGGAACTGCGCAACACCCGGCGGTGCGTGCAAAGTAGCGTTCGCCCAGGATTTTGCGCCCAACGACGGCGCTCTGGATGACAACGGCCACGGCACCAATGTTGCCGGTACCGTACTCGGCGTCGCGCCCGGTGCCCGGATCGCTGCGCTTGACGTCTTTGAAAACGACCTCGCTTCGTCCACTGACATCATCGCGGCAATTAACTGGGCGATTGCCAATCAGGCCGCCTATAACATCGTAGCTCTAAATCTGAGTCTGGGCGGCAGTCGCTTCAGCTCGCCCTGCGCCTCCGATGTGTTCGCGACCCCACTCGCCAATGCTAAAGCTGCTGGCATTCTGGCGGCGGTCGCGGCGGGGAATGAAGCCTACAAAAACGCGCTGTCCTCGCCGGCCTGCGCCCCGGCAGCAGTCTCGGTAGGCGCGGTGTACGACTCGGCAATGGGTCGCATGGCGTGGAGCAACTGCACCGATGCCGCGACCCAGGCCGACCAGATCACCTGCTTTTCCAACAGCGCCAGCTTCCTGACCCTGCTGGCGCCCGGATCGAGTATCACTGCGGCCGGAATCACCCAGAGTGGCACCTCGCAGGCCACGCCGCATGTGGCGGGCGCGATAGCGGTACTACGGGCGGCGTATCCCGGTGAATCGGTGGATGCGACCATCGGGCGGCTGACCAGCACCGGGCAGCCGATCACCGATACTAATGGCATCACTAAACCGCGTATCGATCTGTTGAGCGCCTTTAGCAGCAACCGCACCGCCTATCTGCTGACAGTGGCCAAGAGCGGTACCGGCGGCGGCACGGTGAACAGCAGCCCAACCGGCATTGCCTGTGGTACGAGCTGTAGCGCGAATTTTGCCGATGGCACTTCGGTCAGCTTGACGGCGCAACCGGCAGCGGGTTCAACCTTCGGCGGCTGGGGCGGAGCCTGTGCCGGGACCGGAGCTTGTCAGGTGACGATGGCCGCGGCCAAGAGCGTGACAGCGATTTTCAATGGCGCGAGTGGAGAAATCTCGCTGGCCGAGGCGTTGGATAATGCGGCCCTGAATTGGCGTAGCGGGGGCGATGTTGGCTGGCGGGGGGTGCAATTCAGCGACCGCGACGCGGCTCAAAGCGGTGTGATCGACGATGGACAGTGGTCGGAATTGTCCGCAGCGCTAACCGGGCCGGGAACCCTCACTTTTCAGTGGCGAACATCGTCCGAGGCCGATTACGACTATCTGCTGTTCTACATTGATGATGTGTTGCAGGACTGGCTTAGTGGCGAAACCGGCTGGTTAAGCCAGACGGTGAATATCGGCGCGGGCACCCATGAAATCAAGTGGTTCTATTTCAAGGACGATTCTTTCTTCGAGGGCAGCGATGCCGGCTGGGTGGATGCGGTCGCTTTCACCCCCTCTCAAGCCAGTTTGCCCGATCTAACCGTGGTTGAAGCCACCAGTCCCGCTAATGGCACGCCCGGCGGCAAGATCGCCGTCGCCGCTACGGTGGTAAATCAGAGCGCGGTGGCGACGGGCGCTTCCCGGCTCAGCTTCTTTCTGTCGAGCGATTCGACGATTACCACCAGTGACCTCAATACCGGTTGGGGCTGTTCGCTCGATCCAATGGCGGGTGGCGCTACGGTGCGATGCAGTGGCGATATCGTGATTCCCGCCACCGTGTCGACGGGAACCTACTATCTGGGCGCTTATGCCGATACGGTGGGGTCAGTCGCTGAAAGCAATGAAAGCAACAATGGCTTGGCGGCGACCAACCCGCTGGCGATTGCCAATTCCCTGTTGACGCTCACCCTGGCCAAGGATGGCACTGGCAGCGGCAAGGTAAGCAGCACCCCGGCGGGGATAGATTGCGGGGCCATTTGCAGCGCAAATTTCGCACCCGGAGCAACGGTCATCCTGACGGCACAGCCGGTGACCGATTCGGTATTCAGCGGGTGGGGTGGAGCCTGCGTGGGAACCGGTAGTTGCACGGTCAGCATGAATACGGCCAAGAGCGTCACCGCTACTTTCAAGCTGATCCAGTCCCAACCGGCAGCTAAGGTCGGCGTCTTCCGCAACGGCCAATGGTTCCTCGACGCCAACGGCAACGGCGCGTGGGAGGGCTGCGGCGTCGAATACTGCTTCAGCGGCTTTGGTCAAGCCGGCGACGTGCCCGCTTCCGGCAACTGGGATGGCGGTAGCAAGAGCTACATCGGGGTGTTGCGTTCCAGCACCGGCCAATGGTTCGTAGACCGTAATGGCAACCGGCAATGGGACGGCTGCATCGCTGATGGCTGTTACAGCGGCTTTGGCCAAGCCGGTGATCTGCCGGTGGCGGGCGACTGGAGCGGTAACGGCGTCGCCAAAATCGGGGTGTTCCGCAACGGCCAGTGGTTTTTGGATGCCAACGGTAACGGCGCGTGGGACGGTTGCGGCACGGAACTCTGCTTGAGCTTCGGCCAGAGCGGTGATCTACCGGTGGCCGGCAACTGGAACGGGGGTCGTCAAGCCGGGGTGGGTGTGTTCCGTGCGGGTACCTGGTATCTGGATTACAACGGCAACGGGGCGTGGGATGGCTGCGGCATTGATCACTGTTACTTCAGTAGCTTTGGCCAAGCCGGTGATTTGCCAGCAGCGGGCGATTGGAACGGCGACGGCAAAGCTAAAGTCGGCGTGTTCCGCAACGGGACCTGGTATCTGGACTACAACGGCAACGGCGCTTGGGATGGCTGTAGCGTAGATCGCTGCTACTTCGGCAGTTTCGGCCAAGCCGGGGATTTGCCGGTCGCGGGCAAGTGGTAAATGAATCACCCGCTCATTAGCCCCGCCCCGGCGGGGCTTTTTGGTGGTGGCGTTGCGCTATAGTTTCTTGCCCCCGTCCCCGCTGCATCGGAGTCCGCCGCATGAAACTCAAATTACCCATCGGCCTGCAAAACCTGCGCGAGATGCGCACCCAAGGCTACGTCTATGTCGACAAAACCGCCCATGTCGCCCGGCTGGCCGAGGAAGGCAAATACTACTTTTTGGCCCGGCCCCGGCGCTTTGGCAAAAGCCTGCTGGTGGATACGCTGGCCGAAGCGTTCGCCGGTAGCCGGGAGTTGTTTGAGGGGCTGTATCTGGAAACGCACTGGGACTGGAGCCGAAAGTATCCGGTGCTGCGCTTTGACTTTGGCGAGGGCGTGCTGACCGACCGTGCCCTGCTGGACGCCACCCTGCAAGACCAGATGCGCCTCAATCACCAACGTCACGGTCTGGCGTGGCAGGAGGCCCCTATTCACATTACGCTGGCCCGGCTGGTGCGGAACCTGAGTGAGGCCGCCGGTCAACCGGTCGTCCTGTTGATTGACGAATACGACAAGCCGATTCTGGATAATTTAAGCGAGCCAGAACGGGCGCGGGCGATGCGGGAAGGGCTGCGTAACTTTTACTCAGTGATCAAAAGCCTCGACCCGCATCTCAAATTCGTGCTGCTGACTGGAGTCAGCAAGTTCTCCAAGGTCTCGCTGTTTTCCGGGTTGAACAATCTGGAAGACCTCACGCTGGATCCCCGCGCCGCGACCCTGTGCGGCTATACCCATGCGGAACTGGTCGGTGCCTTTGCCGAGTATCTGGACGGGGTGGATTTGGCGGAAATGCAGCGCTGGTACAACGGCTACAACTTCCTCGGCGAACCGGTCTACAACCCGTTCGACATCCTTTTATATTTGCGCCACCGTGAGTTCAAACCCTACTGGTTCGAGACCGGGACCCCGACTTTTCTCATTGAATTATTGCGCCAGCGGCAGTTTGTCATCGCCGAAGCCGACGACTACTGGGCCAGCGAAGACCTGCTGGGGGCGTTTGAAGTGGAGGCAATTGAGCCCGAGGCGCTGCTGTTTCAGACTGGCTACGCCACGGTGCGCGAGCGGCAGGTGCGGCCCAATGGCTTTCGCTACCGGCTGGGCTTTCCCAATCACGAGGTGCGAGTCAGCTTGCCGCAGGCGGTTCTGCGCCGCTATGTGCCGAGTCGGCGCGAGCAACAACGAGCCGAAGATCGGTTGTTTCAGGCGCTGGAGCAGGATGATCCCGCAGCCCTGCGTCCCGCGTTGCACGCCTTCTTTGCCTCGATCCCACATAACTGGTATCGCCGAAATAACCTGGCGGGTTATGAAGGCTACTGGGCGTCGCTGGTCTATTGCCTGTTTGCGGCGCTGGGGGTGGAAACCCGTGCCGAAGAAGCCAGTCATCAGGGTCAGGTGGATTTAGTGATTGAATATCAGGGGCGCGTCTGGCTACTGGAATTCAAGCTGGCCGAGGACGACGGCGGGCAACGGGCGCTGGATCAGATTAAAACCAAGGGCTATCACTTGCGCTATGCCGGACAGCCGGTGACGCTGATCGGGATGGATTTCAGTCGCGAGCAGCGCAATCTGGTCGGGTTTGCCTGGGAGCGGGGCTGAGAAGAATGACAGACAGCGAACCTGCTGCGGTTCTCAGGACAGACCGGGAAACACCCCTTCCATTCCCTCGACTAACGCCGCCAAAGGCACCGCCTCTACCCGCTCCGCCAGTCGATACCGCTGTGTTCCGGGATATACCACGGCGATCCGCTCCAGGTTGAGATCATCCAGCGCGATTCGCATCGAAGGCGTCAGGCGCGGCGCATCCATGCGCTTGCATTCGATCCCCAGCAGTCGCCCTTCTTTCAGCACTATCAAATCGATCTCGGCCCCGTTATGCGTCGCCCAAAAATAGGCTTCATCCGGCTCCAGCGCCTTGAAAACCTCTTCGATCACATAGCCTTCCCAGGATGCTCCGCACTTGGGATGACTCAGCAGGTGATGTGGGGAGCGGATGCCCAGCAACTGATGCAGTAAGCCAGCGTCGTTAAAATACACCTTCGGCGCTTTGACCTGCCGTTTCTTCACATTGGCATGCCAAGGCCGTAGTTGGCGGATCATGAATACCCCGGATAACACATCCAGATAGCGGCGCACGGTCGGTTCACTCACGCCCAGCGAACGGGCCGGTTCAGCCGCATTCCAGAGTTGGCCGTGATAGTGGGCCAGCATCGTCCAAAACCGGAGCAGAGCAACCGGGGGCGCGGCGATCCCGGCTTGGGGCAAATCCCGCTCCAGCACGGTTTGAATGAAGTTTTTCCGCCACGCCACACTGTCTGTTTCCGTCCGCGCCAGAAACGACCGGGGAAAACCGCCGCGCAGCCAGTGTTGCGCCTGTGCATTGACGCCGACTTCCGCCAGGCTGAATCCGGCCATGACCACGATTTCCAGTCGCCCGGCGAGCGACTCCGAGGATTGCCGCAATAATTCAGGCGATGCGCTGCCGAGAACCAGAAACCGGGCGGCTAGGGGTTGACGGTCAGCCAACACTCGCAGGATTGGAAACAACTCAGGGCGACGTTGCACCTCATCAATTACCACCAGCCCTCGCAACTCGCGCAGGGCCGTCATCGGTTCGCTTAACCGGGCGAGACTGATGGGATCTTCAAGATCGAAGTAACCGGCAGAGTCCACCTTGACCCATTCTCGCGCCAAGGTGGTTTTGCCGCACTGGCGGGAACCGATCAGGGCGACCACTGGATTGCGTTCCAGAGCCGTGTGGACTTTTTGCAGAAGGATGGGACGTTGAATCATTTGGGCATAATACCATGAAAATAGAAAGTTGATTTTTCGATTTTCATGGTTAATAAATTGCCGGGATGGGTAGAATAACCTTGTGTGATAACCTGCTTTACAGACAACCGGCTGGACATCAGCTATCCTTACGTTGCATCCCGTTGACACATCCTTTCACCCACGCCCTTGCGGCAGGAAAAATCCCCATGTTTCGTCGGCAGTTACCCCCCCCAACCGTCTCATTTAAGTTACTAATAGCATTAGGCTTATTTTTAAGCCTGTCCATCGCCCAAGCCGCGACTGGGGTCGCCGTGGGCGTCTTCCGCAATGGCACCTGGTTTCTGGATGCCAACGGCAATGGCGCGTGGGACAAGTGCCAACAGGATGGCGGATTGGATTTATGCCTGTACAACAGCTTTGGTCAGGCCGGTGATCTGCCTGCCGTGGGTAACTGGGACGGCGGCGCGAATAGCTCCGTCGGGGTGCTGCGTTCCGGCACCGGCCAATGGTTCATTGACCGCAACGGCAACGGAAAATGGGACGGCTGCGGGGTCGACGGCTGTTATGTCGGCTTTGGTATGGCCGGGGATTTGCCGGTCACCGGGGACTGGAATGGCACCGGTTTTGCCAAGATTGGCGTGTTCCGCAACGGCCAGTGGTTCTTGGATGCCAACGGCAACGGCGCGTGGGACGGCTGCGGCACCGACCTCTGTCTGAACTTCGGCCAGTTTGGCGATTGGCCAGTTGAGGGTAACTGGGATGGCGGATTGAAAGCAGGCGTTGGGGTATTCCGGGCGGGCACCTAGTACCTCGACTACAACGGTAACGGCAAATGGGATGGTTGCCAGCAGGACGGCGGACTGGACCAATGCCTGTATAACAGCTTTGGTCAGGCGGGCGATCTCCCGGCGGCGGGCGACTGGAACGGCGATGGCAAGGCCAAGGTCGGCGTCTTCCGCAATGGCACTTGGTATCTCGACTACAACGGCAACGGGAAATGGGATGGGTGCAGCGTGGATCGCTGCTACGAAGGCAGTTTCGGCCAGCAAGGGGATTTGCCGGTGGCGGGTCGCTTTGGTCAAAATGTTTCTACTTATACCGTTACCGCCACTGCCGGAGCCAATGGCAGCATTACCCCGGCATCCCGGACGGTGAGCAAAGGGGCGACCACCACCTTCACGGTCACACCCAATAGCGGCTATACCGCCAGCGTCAGCGGCTGTGGTGGAACTCTGAGTGGAACGACCTATACCACCGGCGCAATCACTGTTGCTTGCCCGGTTATAGCGACGTTCAACCAGAACGTCTCCACTTATGCCCTGACTGTTAGTAAGGCTGGTACGGGCAGTGGTACGGTTACTGGCACGGGTATCAATTGCGGCAGCGACTGCACGGAGAGCTATGCCAGTGGAACCAGCGTCATCTTGACCGCCACTGCTGATACGGGTTCCACCTTCGCCGGCTGGAATGGGGCGTGTTCGGGGACCGGAAACTGTATGTTAACGATGAGCGCCGTAAAAAGCGCCGCCGCCACTTTTAATACAACTACGCAAAACTGTGACGTTGAACCCTGCTACTACATAACTCAAACGGGAGATACTGAAGTGCCAGTTATCTTCCGGTCAGCTATCTCTGATGCTTATCTAGCCTTGCAGTTTGACGAGCGAAATCAGAACTACAACGGAGCCGTGTTTTATTCAGAGAGTGTAGAACGAATTTCACTCTCTTTTGATCCAAAATCCGGGATGTTGTATAATTTAAACATTGGAGATGAGTATTTTTTATT
Source organism: Candidatus Contendobacter odensis Run_B_J11 (assembly GCF_000531125.1). Classification (GTDB taxonomy): domain Bacteria; phylum Pseudomonadota; class Gammaproteobacteria; order Competibacterales; family Competibacteraceae; genus Contendibacter; species Contendibacter odensensis. Next base: position 42,490 of record NZ_CBTK010000064.1, read on the forward strand.
TTCCGTAACTACCTACCCTCAAACGCCAGCCGAAGGGTATCGAACGGATTGATGCCGTTCAGTT
>NZ_CBTK010000065.1:0-2500 GCF_000531125.1 Candidatus Contendobacter odensis Run_B_J11
AACCCCCGCTCTTGTAAGGAGCAGGGGTTCGTAATAGGAGCCTGGCGATGGCCGACTTTAGCGTGAGTAATGCTCACACGATCATAGGTGCGGCGCGGTTTCACGGTCGAGTTCGGGATGGGGTCGGGTGGTTCCCGCGCGCTAAGGTCGCCAGGCGAAAGGGGGCTGGAAAGTGCGATGGGGGTCGGGAAGCGTCAGGGATGAAGAAGGTAAGATTCCAGACCCGCCACAGGGTTTGGGTGTTAGGGGGTCAAGCCGCACGGTCCATTAGTACGGGTCGGCTGCACACGTTGCCGTGCGTCCACCGCCCGCCTATCTACGTCGTGGTCTACAACGGACCTTCAGGAGTCTCAAGGACTCGGGAGATCTGATCTTGGGGGGGGCTTCCCGCTTAGATGCTTTCAGCGGTTATCCCGTCCGGACGTAGCTACCCGGCGATGCCATTGGCATGACAACCGGTACACCAGAGGTCTGTCCATTCCGGTCCTCTCGTACTAGGAACAGCGCCCCGCAAATCTCCAACGCCCACGGCAGATAGGGACCGAACTGTCTCACGACGTTCTAAACCCAGCTCGCGTACCACTTTAAATGGCGAACAGCCATACCCTTGGGACCGACTACAGCCCCAGGATGTGATGAGCCGACATCGAGGTGCCAAACACCGCCGTCGATATGGACTCTTGGGCGGTATCAGCCTGTTATCCCCGGAGTACCTTTTATCCGTTGAGCGATGGCCCTTCCATTCGGAACCACCGGATCACTAAGACCTGCTTTCGCATCTGCTCGACTTGTCCGTCTCGCAGTTAAGCACCCTTTTGCCTTTGCACTCAGTGCGCGATTTCCGACCGCGCTGAGGGTACCATCGCGCTCCTCCGTTACTCTTTGGGAGGAGACCGCCCCAGTCAAACTACCCACCATGCACGGTCCCTGAACCCGGTCAGGGTTCGAGGTTAGAACCTCGCGTATTCCAGGGTGGTATTTCAAGGTTGGCTCCGCCGAGACTGGCGTCCCGGGTTCACTGCCTCCCACCTATCCTACACAAGAAGACGCAAAGTTCAGTGCAAAGCTGTAGTAAAGGTTCACGGGGTCTTTCCGTCTTGCCGCGGGGACGCTGCATCTTCACAGCGATTTCAATTTCACGGAGTCTCGGGTGGAGACAGTGTGGCTATCGTTACGCCATTCGTGCAGGTCGGAACTTACCCGACAAGGAATTTCGCTACCTTAGGACCGTTATAGTTACGGCCGCCGTTTACCGGGGCTTCGATCAAGAGCTTCGCTTGCGCTGACCCCATCAATTAACCTTCCGGCACCGGGCAGGCGTCACACCCTATACGTCCACTTTCGTGTTGGCAGAGTGCTGTGTTTTTAGTAAACAGTCGCAGCCACCTGGTCACTGCGACCCGCTTGGGCTCCCGCCGCGAGGGCGTTCACCTACTGCGGGTGCACCTTCTCCCGAAGTTACGGTGCTAGTTTGCCGAGTTCCTTCACCCGAGTTCTCTCCAGCGCCTGAGGATTCTCTCCTCGCCCACCTGTGTCGGTTTGGGGTACGGTTGGGTGGTACCTGAAGCTTAGAGGCTTTTCTTGGAAGCGGGGCATCCACCACTTCGCGCCGAGGCGCTCGTGTTCGGGTCTCGGGATGGCGCGTCCGGATTTGCCTGGATGCGCTCCCTACCGCCTTAAACCGGGACTACCAATCCCCGGCTGGTGTAGCCTTCTCCGTCCCCCCCTCGCAGTACCACTCAGTACGGGAATGTTCGCCCGTTTCCCATCGACTACGCCTTTCGGCCTCGCCTTAGGGGCCGACTCACCCTGCGCCGATTGCCGTTGCGCAGGAACCCTTGGGCATTCGGCGTGCGGGGTTTTCACCCGCATGATCGTTACTCATGTCAGCATTCGCACTTCCGATACCTCCAGCCGACCTGACAGTCGACCTTCATCGGCCTACGGAACGCTCCCCTACCATGCCTTGCGGCATCCGCAGCTTCGGTGCACGGCTTGAGCCCCGTTGAATCTTCCGCGCGGGCCGACTCGACCAGTGAGCTATTACGCTTTCTTTAAAGGATGGCTGCTTCTAAGCCAACCTCCTGGCTGTCTGGGCCTTCCCACCTCGTTTCCCACTGAGCCGTGACTTGGGGACCTTAGCTGGCGGTCTGGGTTGTTTCCCTCTTCACGACGGACGTTCGCACCCGCCGTGTGTCTCCCGTGATTGCACTTCCCGGTATTCGGAGTTTGCAACGGTTTGGTAAGCCGGGATGGCCCCCTAGCCGTAACAGTGCTCTACCCCCGGGAGTGAGACACGAGGCGCTACCTCAATAGCTTTCGGGGAGAACCAGCGATCTCCGAGCTTGATTAGCCTTTCACTCCGATCCACAGCTCATCCTCGTCTTTTTCAACAGACGTAGGTTCGGCCCTCCAGTAGGTGTTACCCCACCTTCAGCCTGGCCATGGATAGATCGCCCGGTTTCGGGTCTACTCCCAGCGACTGTCGCCCTATTCAGAC
>NZ_CBTK010000066.1 GCF_000531125.1 Candidatus Contendobacter odensis Run_B_J11
GACGGCATACGAGATATTGGCGTGACTGGAGTTCAGACGTGTGCTCTTCCGATCTCACCTACAGCAGCGGGCGGTGCCCCACCCGGCGGCACCGCCATCCGCCCAGGTGATGCCGCAAAACAGGACCTGCAATGCCATGTCTGCGATCCGAATGCCCCCCCGGATTTGTGCGAGCTGGTGACGGTGCAAGCGACCTGCACTTACCCGAATAATTTTTGCGTCACCATCGTGGAGAACCACCAGGACGGTACCAAGAACGTCACTCGGCGATGTGGAAATTTCGCGGATGATACCTATATGGAGTGGTACCACGGGACCTCGGACGACGACAAGTGCCGAGAGCGTATCGATGTCGAACAGCACGTAGATTTCAAATGCACCTTCACCTGTGAAAAGGCGAACTGCAACCAGTCCGGTGGATCGTTGCGACCGCCAGAAGATGCGTTGTGGAGAGAGATGTAAGGCCCGGCCATGAGCAAGCCAGCCGATCCACCGGATGACGAACTCCGCCAACTGCTGCGGGATACAACCGCTGTTTCCCCCGCCGCCCATCCCTCACGCGCCGCACGTCCGGCCAAGGCCAGTGCGCCGAGCGATTTGCGGGCGGTGCTGCGGGAGGGTTCATCGGTAGTGGGGTCACGGAACGAGCGCGAGGCGCGTCCGGTAGCCGCCCCTCCCGGTGCATCGCTTCAAGAGCTGCTCCGGTTGTCGCCCGCAGCGGCCGACAAACCTCCGGCGACCCGGCGCGAGTCTGCTGCGGCACCACCCAAAACGGCGCAATCACTGGATCAAGTGCTGAGGGAAGTCCGCAGCGGCCCGGTTACCGTCGAAGCACCGCCACGCACCGCCCCCGTACCCCGATGCACCGGGTCCGCCGAACTCGGCCAGGTTCTGCGCGACCGTCCCGTCAATCTGGAATCGGACGAACCCAAGGCCAGCAGAACGAACATCGCCGCCTCGCCCTGGTTCGCCCGCGCTGGCTGGGCGATAGCGCTGCTGCTGCTGGCGGTCGGCCTCGTGTTTTGGTGGCCCGAACAACCCCTGGAAGGTGCAGCAGGCGTCTTGCAGAGCCTCGCCAAGGCGGCGGAGCAACACCGTAGCAAGAGTGGCTTTTTGCCCGAACAGCTCTCCGGGCTTGAAGGTTTTCCCAAAGATGCAGTTGAATGGCCGGCCAAATACTGGAATGCGCGTGATGCGGCGGGCCGGATCGAAATCCTCTGGATACCCAATGGGCATCGGCATTACCGCATCGTGCTGCGCCAAGGGGCGGAGGTCTGGATCTTTAATGACCAGGAAGGCAAATCCCACTTAGTGATTAAATGAACGCCAAGCCGTTGAGGCGTCATTCCGCATACCCGGTTTTCAGTTTAATCATTTGGCGTGGGACTCGCTTCTAGCCGATTTTAATCCGACTCCCCATTATGATTGCTGTCATATCCACATTTAGAGGCTGTACAGCAACTCAGTGGCTCAATTTTTATTCTCAAACAGCCTCTGCCATTAATGCTCTATTTTTGCAAAGTCGTTGCAACATTAATCGACTTGAGAGGAATCCGCATCCTTTAGGGCAGGGAGGATGTCAAAAACCGAGCCTCCCTTAATATGCAGATCACGTTGCGGAAACGGAATACTGATGCCCGCTTCCCGGAATCGCTCCCAAATCGCCAACATGACCTGATCTCGCACTTTGAGACCAGAGATTCGGCTAATATCAACGTGGTAGTAAACTCGAAACTGCATTGCGGAATCCGCAAATTCCCAAAACAGTACCTGTGGAGCGGGATCAGTTAATATTCCATCATGGTCGGCCAGCACTTGCTCCAAAAGGGTCTGCGCGGTGCGTGGGTCAGCGTCGTAGCTGATACCGATAACCAATAAGGTTCGCAACACCCGGTCATGATGCGTCCAATTGGTGAAGGCGTTGCCGATCACCTCGGCGTTGGGAATAATTACCGACTGGTTATCAAAGTTCCTCACCGTCAGTGAGCGCATGCCGATGCTGACCACTTCGCCTTCGTATTCACCGATCCGAACGAGGTCGCCGCTGCGCAGCGGACGTTCGACCAGCAACAGCAGTCCGCTGACAAAATTATTAGCCAGGCTCTGCATCCCTAGCCCAATGCCTACTCCTACCGCGCCGGCGAACACCGCCAGAGTGGTGAGATCAAGGCCGATAACCCGCAGGATGATCAACAGCCCGCTCAACACCACCGTGTATTGAGTGAAAACCGACAGGCTATGGCGCACTCCCAGATCGCTGATCTGCGAGAACACCCAGCGGTAGGTGATCGCCCGGCCCCACTGGCCCAGCCAGATCACCACCAGCAGGATGATCAGGGTAGTGACAATTCCCCATAGCGTGATCGCGGCGCTGCCAATTGTCAGCAACGGTTGTTCCAGGAAACTCCAGATCGAGGCGAGTACTGCGGATTGGTCGGTCCAGCCGTAAGCCCGGAACAGCACCACCCACGCGCCGACGAACAGCAACAGATTCAGAATCCGGTGCAGGGGGGTAATGATGTCCTGAGTCCACAGCAGGCCATAGCCGGAGTGGGCGACCGCGTAATTTTTTAGCGCCACCGCCAGATCGTTCAGCAGACTGCGGATCAAGAGCCAGCCCACCAGCACCGCGATGAAGATCAGCAGGTAGCCGGCGATCATCCAGGCCAGCCGCAGATAACCCAGCAGACCCAGCACCGCCGCGCCCAGCAATGACAACGGCAACGACAAGCTGAAAAATCGCAGAATCAGGAACCAGAAGCGGTCCTCATACAGTGTGCTGAGCCGTTCCATGACCAGGCGACGGATACGCAGCACCGGCACGAAAGCCCAGAACCAATACAGCATAAACAGGCGATCAAACGCCATGACCACGGTATCGGGCAAGTCGCTCAGGTGCGCCAGAATCACCAGCGCGACCAGCAATCCGCCACTGATCAGTGTCCAGAACAGTTGCCGGTAAAGCGACGGTTGCCGTTGTTCATACGGCAGATGCGGTGAGGCCAGGATCAGCCAGGCCAAACTGATGGGCAGCTTGATCCCAACCCATAGCCCGCTCAGCGTCAGCAGAATACTCAGCCCCGGCTGGGGAGCCTGAACCAGCCACAGTAGCACCATCACCGCGCTCGTCGCTCCCACACCGATCAGGTTCATCTGTGCCAGCAGCAGTGCATTGGCGGTCAGTGCCCGCAGAAAGCTACTGCGGTCGGCAGTGCGCCCGCCGAAGCGTAGCCACGCCCGCTGCAAGGCTCGCCGTGTCGCCACTAGCAACCAGAGCAAAGCACTCTCCAACGCGACCAGCCCCAGCCAGCGCAGCGCATCGGCAACCAGCATGGCCTTAATGGCGGACTCAACGCTGAGGCGTACCTGATACCAAAGCACTCGCGGTACGGTGTACAGACCTTGCCAGAGTTGTTGCCAGGCCTCAGCCGTATCAGGATACGGTTTGCGGGTAAACAAATCCTGATGGAGCCGCTCCCCGTAGTAACGATTCAGGTTGGTCGTCACGGTGCTGACTTGTTCAATCTGCTCTTGAGCTTGGCTGGTACGCTGGTTCAACGCGGTCAATAGTTGCCCCACCAGTTGCAATTCTTCATCGCGCAGGCGCCGGTTGACCCCGCTCAGATTCTCTCGCTTCTCGATCACTTGGCGCTGTTGTTCATACAGAGTGCTTTTCTGTTGCAACAACTCCGCGTCGCGACGCACGTCGTTGCCTAGCTCGCTAACGGTTTTCAGCGCCAGCCGCAACAAATCGGGATCGGTGTCGGCTTTCTGAAGCAGTTCCTGGAGTCGCGCCAGAGTCGTGCTGGTTTCGGCCAGATGACGATCCAGGTTGATTAGATTGATCCGTTCTTCGACCGTTTGGAGTTCCGTATCCAGCCGCTTCCAGGCTGCAACCGACAAGGTGCCACGTTCCTGAGCGAGTCGCTGCTTGAGGAGATTGGCCCGATCCTGCTGCACCTTCAGCTCGTTTTGCAGACGGCTGACCAGATCGGTTTGAGCATCCTGGCGGGTTTGTTCCTGCCGCTGGCGGTCAATTCGTTCCACTCGCGTTTGCCACTGTTCTGCCAGATTCAGTCTTAGCTTGGCGACCTCAACTTGAGTATGCAAATTAACCAGGTTGAGGGTTTCCAGCTCCAGTTCGGTGCGTTGTTGAGCCAACAGTTGACGGGTTTGATCCAGTTGCGCTGCACGGTCAACCGCACCCACCGCCGCATTCTTGGCTGGATTTTTCAATAATTGCTCGCGGGTTTCCAGGTCACTGATTGTTTTCTGTAGCTCATTCACCCGCCGATCAGCGTTGTCCAGCTCGGTCAGAGCGCTTTCCTGGCGCAGGCGGGCTGATTTCAAATCCACCTGGGTCTGTTCCACCATCGCCTCGTCAACCTGATCGACTCGCAAGGCTTCCAGTTGCCAAGGCAGATCGGCGATTTGGCTTTCCAGGTCCCGTCGGGTGGTTGCAATGGTCTGCTGATCTTGCAGCAGCGTCTGCCGTCGGTCGGATTGCTGATCAGCGACCTTGGTGGGATCGCTTGGCGCCACTACCGGCGTGGTCTGCGGGGTTTGGGCGTGAGCTACCGGCCCACTTGAAAACAGCAACAGCAGGAGAGCGAGGACACCAGACGGGATCAACCACCGGCGTAATCGAAAGGATTGGGGCATCATAGGGCAGTCGGCTGGGCGAGCGTGGTCAAGGACAGGAACTGAGCCATTCTATCAGTCTGACGGTGCGGATCACTGGAAACGCACGCTGCGGTGTTCTGACGGCCCGTGCTTGCGCCCACTGCCTGGTTAGCCAACAATTGACCCGAAACCACACTGCTACCACGCCGCAGGAGAGTATGTCCCTATGTCTGACACCCGTTTTCGCGGCACCGACCGCTATGTCGCCACCGACGACCTGATGATGGCAGTGAACGCCGCTGTAGTTTTAGGTCGTCCCTTGTTGGTGAAGGGTGAACCCGGCACTGGCAAGACCCAATTAGCGGAGGAAGTCGCCAGCGCTCTCAACCGCCCCTTCATCCAGTGGCACATCAAATCCACCATTAAAGCGCAGCAGGGTTTGTACGAGTACGACGCAGTGTCGCGGCTGCGTGATTCACAACTGGGCGATGCGCGGGTGCATGACATCGGCAACTACATTGTCCAAGGCAAGCTGTGGGAGGCTTTTACCAGCGCGATCCAGCCGGTGTTGCTGATTGATGAGATTGACAAGGCCGACATTGAGTTTCCCAATGACCTGCTGCACGAACTTGACCGAATGGAGTTTTTCGTTTACGAGACCCGGCAGGTGATCAAGGCCAAACAGCGCCCGATCATTATCATCACCAGTAACAATGAGAAGGAATTGCCGGATGCTTTTCTACGCCGCTGCTTTTTTCATTACATTCGCTTCCCCGACAAGGAGACGATGGAGCAGATCGTGCGCGTGCATTACCCCGATTTGAAGAAGCGGCTGTTGAGTGAGGCGCTGGAAGCTTTTTTTGAGATTCGTGAGGTGCCGGGATTAAAAAAACGCCCCTCCACTTCGGAATTGCTGGATTGGATCAAGTTATTGGTGGCTGAGGATATTCCGCCCGAAGCTTTGCGCGGCGACCAGCGCAAACTGATTCCGCCGCTGTACGGTGCCCTGCTGAAAAATGAGCAGGACGTGCATTTGTTCGAGCGGTTGCTGTTCATGAACCGGAAACGGAAAGAATAGCGATCGAAAATCATCCATTCCCCGTGCCGACGGGTGGGCTGCCATGAGGCGCGAGTTGCCGTTGTAACGGGTGCAAGCGGCAACGGTTCCGCCAGATCCTCGGTTGCCATGCGCTGCCTCCGAGCCAAGCAGCGAATTTTAGTGGCGGTCAGGATCCAAATTCGGGCTATTCCGCTATGCCCCGTGCTATCGTTTAGCCCCCGCGCAAACTGAACCTCGCACGGGTTCCCACTCCTTACAAAAACGCTGAGAGAGCTATCGTGACTACACCTGTTCCTGAGAATAGCCGCCGTCGTTTCATTAAACTGACCGCCATCGGTCTGGCCGTTGCGCCGTTCGCCAACACGCTACTGAGCGGGATCGTCGAGGCGGCGGATGTGATCAGCGAGACTGATCCGCAGGCCACCGCGCTGGGCTACAAGGCCGATGCCACCAAGGCCGACAAGCGCAAGGATGCCACCGCGCTGTGTAGCAACTGCAACTTCTATTCAGGCAAGGCGGGAGAAGCCAGCGGCCCCTGTGTTCTGTTCCAGGGCAAGCTGGTAACCGCCAACGGCTGGTGTACCGCTTGGGCCAAGAAGGTAGCCTGAGCCTTTTAAGCAAATGGCGAATAGCGAAGCTGATTTTTCCGCTATTCGCTAAGCACTTATTTCCCCCGCTTGCGTTCCAGCCGCCAGACGAAATCCTCGATCAAGGTGCGGTACAACTCATCCTTGAGTATCGCGTCCTCAATGCCGTGATCAATATTGGGATTGTCGTTGATCTCGATCACCACGATGCCCTTGGCGGTCTGCTTCAGGTCCACTCCGTAGAAACCATTGCCGATCAGCCCGGCGGCCTTGAGTGCGGTTTTGACTACGATTTCCGGTGCGTCCTCGACCCGGAAGGTTTTGGAATCACCCGCCCGGACCCCGCGCTCCTGTCCCGGTTCATGGTTGTAAATCTGCCAGTGTTCCTTGGACATGAAGTATTGGCAGACGAACAACGGGGTCTTGTTGAGAATCCCCACCCGCCAATCGAACTCGGTGTAGAGAAACTCCTGCGCCAGCACCAGATCAGAGGACTTGAACAACTTGCCGGCGCTGTCCAGCAATTCGGCGCGATCATTGACCTTGAACACGCCGCGTGAGAATGAACCATCGGGAATTTTCAGCACAATCGGATAGGGAATCTCGCTGTCCACCCGATCCAGATTGTCGCGGCGAACGATAACGGTCTTGGGGGTGCGAATACGGTGGGTGCGCAGCAATTCGTCCAGATACACCTTGTTGGTGCACTTGAGGATGGAATCGGGATCGTCAATCACTACCATGCCTTCGCTCTCGGCTTTTTTGGCGAACTGGTAGGTGTAGTGGTCAATGCCGGTGGTTTCGCGGATAAACAGCGCGTCGAATTCGGCCAGCCGACCGTAGTCCTTTTTCTCGATCAGTTCGACATTAACCCCACACTCACGCCCGATCTTGATGAATTGCTGCAACGCCTTGGGATTGGAGGGCGGCATCGCCTCCTTGGGATTGTGCAGGATCGCCAAATCGTAGCGGTAGTTGTTACGCGCCCGAGGTTGGCGCCAGCGCCGGTTGAGATAGCCGGACAATGCACCCAGGAACATCTCTTCCTGATCCGGTGACAGTGATTGCAGATGTAGCGCCTTAATGGTGGCAATCCGCCATTTGCCCTGCAAGCGGAATTCCACCCGTAGCAGCGGCGAGCGAAAGGCATCGAACAACTGCCGCGCCAGATCCTGCAATTCCTTGGCAGCGCACTGGCCGAAGCAGATGTCCAGCTCGAAAGCGGTGGCGGTGAAACCCGGACGGGGCTTGCCCAATACCTGCTGAACGTGGTCGTCCAGATCTTCGATGTCCAGGCTGTAGATGGATTTGCGGCTGAGATCGTTGAGGGTGCGCACACTGGGGATGACCCGGTGGCGACGGGCCTCAGCCAGCAGCGAGCAGTAATAGCCCACGCTCAAATAGCGGTAGCTGCGACACAGGTTCAGCACCCGCAGGCTGCGGCCGGTGGAAGAGTATTCGGGTTTGCTCAAGTAGTCCTTGGCGGCGACCACGGGCAGGTTGGGGAAGTTCGCTTTCCAGTCGGTGGGGTTCTCCACCAAAATAATATGATCGGCCATCGGTTTGAATCGGTGCTCCTGACACCGTGAGCATAAGGTTACGACAGTGATGGCGCCGCCGATTCAGGCCGGCGGTTGGAACGATAGAGAATGAGTACGGCTTTCTGTCCGGCCTTGCCGTAGCGGGCCATGCGTTGGAACTCTCGATGCGGGATCGGCATATTGACCGAATCGGCGACGGTTTCGCCGTCCTCTGTGTTGACCAGCGGATCGTGAACGTAGATGTAATGGTCGTCGAAACCGGTGACCACCACCCAGTGGGGGAAGCGCTCGCCATAGATGCGATAGGAGCTGATCAGCACCAGCGCGATACCGCCGGACTCGAACTTCTGCCGCAGCTCGTCCACCCCCAGACTGCCGTGATGCAGCGCGACTGGCAAATGTCGCAACTCCTCAATCCAGTCCTCCTGCACCAGCCGCATCACTTCCTTTTTCTCCGGGCTGCGCACCGAATCCACCAGAAACACTCCGTTTTCATTGACGTGAATCTCCAGGTCAAAGCCGCGATGATGCGCCGACAGTGCCAGTCCATAGGGACCGCAGCCACCGTGGCCGGAGGTCATAAAGATGGTGGTGGCCTCGCGCCAAAGCCGCAGTTCCAGATTGCGGTTCAGGTCGAGCGTCGGGTCCAGCGCCTTCATCGCCATCATCAGCGCCGCCGGGCCACAGGTGAAGTCGAGGGTTTGCCGGTAGTAGGGCACCTTGACCCGATCCGCTTCCAGATGCGGAACCAGCCGCTTCTCGAAGCGCAGCGCCGCCATGTGATCTTCATAGTAATCGGGCACTTCCTTGAACTGGCGATAGCCGTGGCGGCGGAACAGGTTCAGTGAAGCCGGGTTATCGCGGCGGACTTCCAGCCGCATCGACACACAGTCACGCTCCAGAGCGACGGTCTCGGCGGTTTCCAGCAGGCAGTCACCGACACGGCGCCGGGCATGGTCGGGATGAACGGCGATGGAGTAGAGCCGAGCCATGGAGGTGCGGTGAGAGAATAGCAACAGCACATAGCCTTGAATCTGGCCGGTGTTTTCAGCCACCAGGGTGGCCGCGTGACCTTGGGTGAGCAGATGGCGGAAGCTGCGGCGGGACAACCGATCCGTGTTGAAACAACGCTTCTCAATCGCCAGCAGAGCCGGCAGATCGTCCAGGGTGGCGTGACGCGGCATAGCGGATGGGTATGATCCAGAACAGCAGACGATTCGGGTACAGAACGGACGGCGGCGGGGCGAAACGGTTCAGGGTGGGGAAAGGCACGGGCAACGGGGTTACGCCTGCTGCTATTATCACGCAGCACCCCTTGTTATCGCCAGCGAAAAATATCATGCCCACTTCCGAATTCCGTCTGTTGGACCACATCCGTCAGCTAATCGCTATCCCGTCGGTGAGCAGCGCATCGCCGCAGTGGGATCAGAGTAACCGCCCCGTCATCGATCTGCTGGCTGGTTGGCTGGAGCAGGCCGGTTTCACAGTGCGGATCGAGCCGCTGCCGGATCGTCCAGACAAGGCTAATCTGATCGCGACGCTAGGGAGTGGGCCGGGCGGGCTGGTGTTGGCCGGGCATACCGATACCGTGCCCTACGATGCTGGCCGCTGGCACTACGATCCGTTCGGTGGGATCGTTGCGGATGGGCGGATTTACGGGCTGGGTGCGACTGATATGAAGGCGTTTCTGGCGCTGGCGCTGGCGGCGGCGCGGGATTTCACCGCGCGGGATTTGCGCCGACCGCTGGTGATTCTAGCGACGGCGAACGAGGAAAGCGGTATGGAGGGCGCACGGGCGCTGGCGGCGGCGGGTCAACCGCTGGGGCGTCATGCCCTGATCGGCGAGCCAACCGGGTTGAAGCCAGTACGGATGCACAAGGGCATCCTGATGGAAGCGATCCGGATCGAGGGCCGCTCCGGCCATTCCAGCGATCCGGCCTTGGGCGCAAACGCGCTGGAGGGAATGCATCGGGTCATTGCTGAACTCTTGCAGTGGCGGGCGGAATTGCAGGCGCGCTATCGCAATCCGCTGTTTGCGGTCGAGGTGCCGACGCTGAATCTGGGCCATATCCACGGCGGCGACAATCCCAATCGAATCTGCGCCGACTGCGAGTTGCACATCGATATTCGCCCGCTGCCGGGAATGGCGCTGGCCGAATTGCGCGGGGCTTTGCATGAGCGGTTGGGCCGGGTGCTGGTTGACGGCGAACTGAAGCTGAGCTTTACGCCGCTGTTCGAGGGCATTGAGGCGATGGAAACGCCGGCGGCGGCGGCTATCGTGCGGGCGACTGAGGAACTGACCGGAGCGCCGGCGGGCGCAGTAGGCTTTGGCACTGAGGGGCCGTACCTGAACGCGCTGGGGATGGAAACGGTGATTCTCGGCCCCGGCAGCGTTGAATGTGCCCATCAGCCGGACGAGTTCCTGGCACTGGCGACGCTTAATCCGATGCTGGATTTGTTGCGATCGCTGATCGGGCGGTTTTGTGTGCAGGATGACCGCGCCCAATGAATAATCTCCCGCTGGTTCTCGGCGCACTGGGTCCCATTTTCACCCTGATTCTGCTGGGCCTGGGATTGCAGCGGCTGGGTTTTCCCGGCGAGGGCTTCTGGCCGGCGGTTGAGCGCTTCACCTATTTCCTGCTGTTCCCGGCGTTGCTGGTGCATCGGCTGGCGTTGGCGCGGTTGGGCGAGTATGCGGTCGGGCCAGTGGCCGCTGTCATCGTTGCTCAACTGCTGGGAATGACGGCGCTGGCCTACGCGCTGCGCCCGTGGCTGAAAGTGGACGGGCCAGCGTTCAGTTCGGTGTATCAGGGCGCGATCCGCTTCAATACTTATGTCGGATTGGCGGTAGCGCTGGCGGTGTTCCATGCCAAGGGCGGCACGGTGGCAGCGCTGGTCATGGCGATCATGATTCCACTGATCAACGTGCTGTGTGTGCTGGTGCTGAACGCTCACGCTGGCGGATCGGCCACCGTGGGCGGTGTGGCGCGAGCTTTGATCACTAACCCGCTGATTTTGGCCTGTCTGACCGGGATTGGCCTGAACTTGAGCGGGATCGGCTTGCCGTGGGGTTCAGCGGCGGTGCTGGAGATTCTGGCGCGGGCGGCGCTGCCGCTGGGGCTGCTGGCGGTGGGGGCGGGACTGCGGCTGGAGGGCTTGCGCCGACCGGGATTATTGGCGACGACCAGCGCGCTGAAATTGCTGGTGTTACCGGCGCTGGTGGCCTCTTTATGCTGGATAGTGCAACCGGGACCGCTGGAAACGGCGGTGCTGGTGACGTTCGCGGCGCTGCCGGGGGCATCTACCGCCTACATTCTGGCGCGGCAACTGGGCGGCGATGCGCCGTTGATTGCGGCAATGGTGACGGTGGAAACTGCAGCGGCGCTGGTAACGTTGCCAGCCGTGCTGCTGTGGGTGATGTGAGATTGATCTGGGGAGGGTGGGCATCGCCTACCCTACGATGATTCGCTGACGGGATCTCCGCTCAACGCATTTGCAGGAACGCCTTCTCCTGGAAATGCGGCCACAGCAGGGGCCGGTCGAAGAAATAGCCCTGAAAGACCTCGCAGCCGCGCTGCTTGAGAAAATCAAGCTGAATTTTGGTCTCCACCCCTTCCGCCACTACCGACAGGTTCAAATGCCGGGCCACCGCCAGGATCGTTTCCACCAGAGCGGCATCATTGGGATCGGTGGGGGCATCCTGAACGAAGGTACGGTCAATCTTGAGTTCGTGCAGTGGCAGCCGCTTGAGATAAGCCAGCGAGGAATAGCCGGTGCCGAAATCATCAATGGAAAAACGAATGCCCAAGCGGTTGAGTTCTATCATTTTGGCGATGGTGTCATGGATATTCTCGATCACCAGACCCTCGGTGACTTCCAGCACCAGGTGAGTGGGATCAGCGCCGGTCGTTTGAAGCACCTCGCAAACACAGGCGACAAAATCGGGTTGGCGGAACTGGCGCGGGCTGACGTTGACCGCCAAACGCAAGATATGGCCGGCAGCGTCCAGTTGCTTGAGCAGTCGGCACGCTTCTTCGAGGACCCATCGCCCCAGCGCAAGGATGATGCCGGACTCCTCGGCCACCGGGATGAAGACCATCGGTGAAACCAAGCCCTGCCCCGGCCGTTCCCAGCGCACCAGCGCTTCGGCACCGACGAATCGGCCTTGGCCGTCCACCTGAGGTTGCAGCAGGAGCCGCATCTCATTCCGCGCCAAGGCCTGACGCAGATCGTGTTCCAGGGCGAAACGGGCTTGCACCGCTTCCTGCATGGCGGGTTCAAAATAGCTCACGGTATTGCGACCCGCTTCCTTGGCCCGGTACATGGCGGTATCGGCCTCGCGGAGCAAATCGTCTACATTCTCTGTGGCCTTGGGGAAGACGGTGATGCCAATGCTGACGCCGATATGGTAATCCAGGCCACCAATTTGAAAAGGCACACTCGCCGCGTCGCGGATTTTCTCCGCCACCCGAGTCGCCAGCCGGATGGCGGCGGAATGGGTGGCGGCCAAATGAACCAGCAGCACTACGAATTCATCGCCGCCCTGGCGGGCCACGGTGTCTTCGTCGCGCCGGCAGCGGTTGAGGCGCTCGCTCACCTGCTTGAGCAGGAGGTCGCCCACGTCATGGCCGCGCGCGTCGTTGATCTGCTTGAATTGATCCAGGTCCACGAACAGCACCGCGCCCCAGCGGTTGCTACGCTGGGCGGCGGCTAAGGCTTGATTGAGCCGATCCCGGAACAGCCGCCGGTTGGGTAATCCGGTCAGGGCGTCGAAATAGGCCAAGTGGTGAATTGCGGTTTCTGCGGCCTTGCGCTCGGTAATGTCACGCACCACCGCCAGGATGCGCCCCTTGCCGCCGATGTCGGAGCCGCGCAACGAAACTTCCGTCCAGAATTCTTCGCCGCTCCGTTTTCGGGCCAGCCATTCAAAGGTCTGCGGTCCCTGTTCCAGGGTTCTCCGTAGATGTTGCTCCGCCTCGGCTTGGGAATAGGGGGGGCGGTTAGCGCTCAGGTCACCAATGGAACCAGCAAGCACCTCCTGTTTGGAGGAGTAGCCGTACATCCGCAACATCGCGTCATTCACATCGATCATCTGCCCCGTGGCGGCATCATCGATAAAAATTGCTTCGTTAGTCGCGTTGAAGATTTCCCGGTAACGTCTTTCACTCTCGCGCAGCATCACTGCTGATTCAGCTTGACTGAGCCGTATCTTTCTGCGTTCAAGCGCGCTTTTTGCCGCAAAAGGCAACCGGGCCATCCGCTCCTTGAGAACGTAATCCCATGCCCCTGCTTTGATGCAATCTACCGCTGTTTCTTCGTCGATCGAGCCGGTTACAATAATAAAAGGCAGATTAACATTATGAGCCAGTGCCAGCCGCAAAGCCCGCATCCCGTCGAATTGCGGCAGAGAATAATCAGAAAGAATCAAGTCAGGCCGGTATTCGATCAGCGCGTTGAGAAATTCCTCTTGGGTTTCCACCCGGATCGATGTGAATGCTAATCCTTCTTTGCTCAATATTCGTGCAGCCAGTTCCGCATCCGCTGGAACGTCTTCCACGAACAAAATTCGTAGTGGAATATCGGTATTCATAGCGATCCTCTGGTGTTTCTTATTTTATAAAGTCGGCGGCTGATTAAGCAGCAGCCAATACATGCCCAAGTCTCTGACCGCGATGATGAACTTGTCAAAATCCACCGGCTTGACAATATAGCTGTTTACTCCCAGCCGATAGCTCTCAACGATGTCTTTTTCTTCTTTTGATGAAGTGAGAACAACGACCGGGATAATACTGGTGCGGGGATCAGCTTTCATTGCCCGCAAGACTTCCAGTCCATCCACCTTGGGCAGTTTCAAATCCAGGATAACCACTTTCGGCCCGTTTTCAATTTGGCGGTGACTGAACGCGCCACGGGCAAAAAGGAAATCCAGCGCCTCTTCACCATCGGCGACATGGAAGAGATGGTTAGCAAGATGGTTCTTTTTCAGGGCGCGCAACGCCAGTTCGGCATCATTGGGATTATCTTCAACCAGCAGAATTTCGACTTCAGTGTGGTTGTTCATCAAGTACCTCATTCAGCGGTAACGAAAAATAGAAGGTTGCACCTTCGTTGACCTTCCCTTCAGCCCATACCTGTCCACCGTGGCGATGAACAATACGCTGAACGATGGCTAAACCAATGCCGGTGCCGGCAAATTCTTTCGCTTTGTGCAGACGCTGGAAGACACCGAACAGCTTATGGGTATACGCGGGATTGAAACCTACTCCGTTATCCTTGACGATATAGACGTTCCTGTTGGGTTCCCGATAGCCGCTAACCTCGATGTGGGGGGCATCTCTGGGCGTCGTATATTTGATGGCATTACCCAGCAGATTGTGCCACACCTGCCGCAACAACACCGGATCGCCTAAAGTAGCGGGCAAAGGCGTTAGAGAAAACTCAAAGCGATCTTGCACCTCGGATGCGGCAATCTCGTGGTAAATGGATTGCGCCAGCACGGTCATATCAATGGGAACGCATTGCATTTCAGTACGGGTCGCCCGCGAGAGTGTCAGCAAATCGGTAATAAGCTGATCCATCTGTTGGGCATTACTACACACTATATTCAGTAGCCGGTTGCCTTCAGCATCAAGTTTATCAGCGTAATCTTCCAGGATAATGCGTGAAAAGCCATCAATAGCCCGTAACGGCGAACGCAAATCATGGGAGACGGAATAAGCAAATGCTTCCAATTCCTTATTAGAGGCTTCCAGTTGGGCGGTACGGTCAATCACCCGCTGTTCGAGATTTGCATTGAGTTGGCGGATTGCTTCCTCGGCCACCTTGCGCTCGGTAATATCCTCAAATACGGTGGCAAAGTGCCCGTGACTGACCTGAAAAGCGTTGATACTGAAATGACGCTCAAGCTGCGCGAAGAATTGCTCGAAGCGGATCGGCTGGCCGGTGAGCGCCACCCTGCCGTAAATCTGGATAAAGGGTGCCTCCCGGATCCCGGGAATCACCTCGGTAATACGCTTTCCCAGGATGCCGGCGACGCGCAGCCCGGTATGGGTTTCAAACGCGGGATTAGCCGCCAGAAAGAGGTAATCCACTGGATCGCCCTGTTGGCCCAGTACGATTTCGTGGACGGCTACCCCGTTGATCGCGTTTTCAAAGAGACCCTGGAACCGTTCATCACTGGCGCGCAAGGTCTCCGCCGCCCGCGCCAGGGCTTGATAATGAGCCTTGTTATTGCCCTGCAAAGTCCATCCCACTGCGGTAGCCACGGTGGTCATCAGCAATCCGATCAAGAGCAGAATAAACGTAGAACGGGTGCGCCAGGCCGCAAAGATTTCCTCGGCATCCACTTTGGCAACCATGAACCAGAGCGAATCCGGGATGGCTTTGAGGACGACCACCACATCAACCCCTCGGTAATCCTTATTTTGCACCACGCCCTCCTGGCCCAGCACCGCCCGCACTGCCGGCAGCTCTTTTTGGCTCAGGGAAATGCGCAGCGCGAGCGCCGCATTCTCTCGGTGACGCAGATCGTTGAGGTACAGCACCGCGTCACCGTCCCGCCGCACCAACAGGGTTTCGGCGCTAGGGCTGGATGTAGGCCAAGACTGGAGCAAAGGATAGAGAAACTGCTGGGCGTCCATCTGGAGAATGATCGTGCCCAACGGCTCAGTGGTTTCACCGTTGAGCGCAAAGAGCGGCGCAACGACGCTCAGATGAGGTCGTTGTCCATCGGTGCCAAGGTGGAGATCAGTCAGCACCGGCCGCCGCTCGCGCACCGCCAAAGCCAGGGCCTGCGCCACTTCCGCATGGAGCGGGCCGGGATGGCCGCTGAGGCTCAAGCGCACCTGTCCGCCGGCGTCTGTCAACAGCACATCGGAATAATGGTAGTGCGTTTGCAGCGAACGGAATCGCCTCAATATGAGTTGGGTGTTTGCGGTGTCGGGCAACGCCATCAATTGTGCCACCCCTTCGAGAAAGAACGGGCTTTCCATCAGTACGGACGCATCCGCCAGCCGTGCTGATCGCCATGCCACAATCTGATCCGTCTTTAACTGTGCGATGGTTTGGAGTTCGGCCTCGACGCTCCGTCGCAGATGCTGCTCTTGATTGCGGTAGAACCAAGCACCACCGGCCAGCACGGCTCCCATCACTAGCGCCAAAGCCGCCACCAGCCAACGGGGAAAAGCGTTTTTCCGCATCAATTGTCCCCCTATACATCAATCTTGCGGGAAACTGGAGACTTACTCATGCCTATTTTACCTTAGGTCTGCTTCATGGTTGATTCGATTAGGGGCTTGGTTAGTAATGTAATATCCACAATTCTTCACTAGGATCCGTAGATATACAACCGGCTTTTTCAATAACCGGGTTCGGGATAGTAAAGTTAGCGATTCTTGTGGCATAAGAGGCCGTTCGCAACCATAATCCCGGCGCGTAAATCCAGTCGCTGCACCGGTTCCCTTTTCCTACCAAGCCGCCTCGT
Source organism: Candidatus Contendobacter odensis Run_B_J11 (assembly GCF_000531125.1). Lineage (GTDB taxonomy): Bacteria > Pseudomonadota > Gammaproteobacteria > Competibacterales > Competibacteraceae > Contendibacter > Contendibacter odensensis. The sequence continues at coordinate 16,294 of NZ_CBTK010000066.1, forward strand.
CATGCAGTCCGAATTCGTTACCGCTCTGTTCGCGTGGGTCGCCGCCCATCCCGGCTGGATGAGCGCCGTGATCTTCATCACCGCTCTGTCCGAATCGCTCACCATTGTCGGCGTCATTGTCCCCGGTGCCATGATCATGTTCAGTCTGGGCGCGCTGATCGGTTTGGGCCATCTGGAATTCTGGATGGTCTATTGGTGGTCGGCGCTGGGCGCCATCGTCGGCGACGCGATTAGCTTCTGGATTGGCCGGGTGTTCCATCAGGGCATCCGCCGAGTCTGGCCGTTTACTAAACATCCCGAAATTATTACCCGCAGTGAGGACTTCTTCCGCAAACACGGCGGTAAGGGCGTTGTGTTCGGGCGCTTCTTCGGTCCAGTGCGCGGCACCATCCCCACTGTGGCTGGAATGATGGACATGAGCTGGCGCACTTTCATGATCGCCAACGTGATCTCGGCGATTTTATGGGCACCGGCCCATCTTCTGCCGGGAATGGCGTTAGGCGCTTCGCTGGAGATCGCCTCGCGGGTGGCGGGGCGGCTGGCCGTGCTGATTCTGATTATTGTGGTGGTGCTGTGGGTAACGACCTGGCTGGTGAAGCATCTGGTGCGGCTGTTTCAGGCCCACGCCGCTAACTGGTTGCAACGATTCTATGCCTGGAGTCAGGGGCGGCGCTTCATCGGTCCGATCAGCGCTTCGCTGCTGGATCCGACTCAGGGTGAGATGCGCGGACTGGCGACGGTAGCGGTGTTGCTGCTGGGCGGTGTGGTGCTGGCCAGCCTGAGCCTGAGCGCCGCCGGTCAGCAGTTGCCAAGTGGCCTGGATCAAAGCCTCTACCACTTTTTCCAGGAACTGCGCAATCCGTGGGCCGATGCGCTGATGGTGTTCACCGCCGAGCTGGGCGACTATCAGGTCATATTACCGCTGAGTCTGGTGGTATTCGGCTGGCTGGTCTGGCGACGTAACTCGGCGGCGGCCCGACACTGGCTGATGGCGCTGGGCTTCGGCATGGCGACTAATCTGCTGTTCCGCTGGCTGCTTCCGGTCGCCAGTCCGGTCGAAGTATCGCAGGGACTCATGGGCTATTCCTTTCCGTCCAGCCACGCCACCTTCAGTACCCTGGTGTTCGGTTTTCTGGCAGTGCTTATCGCCCGTGAAATTCCATTGACCCGGCGCTGGATCGTCTATCTGGCAGCGGCGTTCATGATTGTGCCCATCGCCTTTGCCCGGCTCTATCTGGGCGTACACTGGCTGACCGACACGCTGGCGGGATTATGTCTGGGCCTGATCTGGGTTGCGGCGCTGGGTTTAGCCTATAGCCGCCACCCGGAAACCGGGCCGATCCAGTGGCGGGGATTGCTGGCCTATAGCGTCGTTGTACTCCTGGTCACCGACCTGTTGCACGTCAGCTTTGATTTTCGCGCGGACATGCAGCGTTATCGGCCAGAGTTAAGCCATCAGATGCAGGCGCGTGAGCAGTGGTGGCGGGACGGTTGGCAGCAATTGCCGCAACAGCGGATGGATTTCCGGGGTAACCGGCGGCAGGATTTCGTGCTGCAATGGGCCGGTCCGCAGAATGAGCTGGAACGACGGCTGCGGGAGGCCGGCTGGCAACCGGCGCCGGCGGCAGACTTGAAAGGTATCCTGCTCTGGCTAAGCCCACAGGTGGAATTGCGGGAGTTGCCGGTGTTGCCTCAGGTTCACGACGGCAGCGAGGATGATTTGACCCTGGTGTACTACGGCGCCAATCCGCAAACCCGCTGGGTGCTGCGCTTCTGGGATATCGGAGTCCGGTTGCGTGAAGGCAATCTGCCGATCTGGGTGGGTAGCGTCAGCCAGCAGAAGCTGGAACCGCAAATGCGGCTGTTCACCTTCGCGGTAGACGATCCCCAAACCCGTGCGCCGGCGGATTTACTGGCACCGGCCTGGCAAGGGCTACGCACCCAGGTAGTGAAGGGTGCCAATCCCAATGAGCGGATTACCCTGATTGCTGATTGAAATGAGGAAGTAAAGAACCATGTTGATGAGAGCTGAAACGTCCTGTCTGCTGGTGGTGGATTTGCAGGAGCGACTGATGCCGGCGATTCACCAGGCCGATCAAGTCATCGCCACCGGTGCCTGGCTGATCGGAATCGCCCAGCGGTTGAATGTGCCGGTACTGGCATCGGAACAGTATCCACGCGGTTTAGGCCACACGGTGGCGGCGATTCGCGAGCTGTTGCCCGTAGACGCCTTCATGGAGAAAACCCACTTTTCCTGCGCTGCCGAACAGAATTGCATGAGGCGGATTGATGTACTGGGTCGTGACCAGATGGTTTTAATCGGCGTGGAGGCGCACGTCTGCGTATTACAAACCGCGCTGGATTTGCGGGCGGTCGGTAAGGAAGTGTATCTGGTCGCGGATGGTGTGTCCTCGCGCACGCCGCGCGACGTGGAATTGGCGCTGGAACGGATGCGTGCCGCAGGGGTGCGGATCGTCAGCCGTGAAATGGTGGCGTTCGAGTGGCTGCATCAGGCCGGTACTGAGATGTTCCGCGAGATTAGCCGCGAGTTTCTGCGTTGAGATATATACAGGACTTTCGCTTTCCGTCATTCCCGCGTCAGCGGGAATCCAGTAAGCCACTGAAAAAATTGGATACCCGCTTTCGCGGGTATGACGAATTTAAGGGGCTTGGCGAACGTCCTGATACAGATAGAAATACCTCTTTAATGATCCTCGCCCCCAGGTAATGCCCTAATGTCCATGGCTCATTCTCCCCTTCCGCGCCGTTGCTGTGTCGGAGTTCAGATCGGCTCGATCACCGTGGGCGGCAATGCGCCCATCGTGGTGCAATCCATGACCAATACTGATACCGCTGAGGTCACGGCAACTACGGCTCAAGTGGCAGAACTGGCGCGGGCCGGTTCGGAACTGGTGCGCATCACCGTGAATAACGAGGAAGCCGCCGCTGCGGTGCCGCTGATCCGCGACCGGATCGCCGCGCAAGGTGTGACCGTCCCGCTGATCGGCGATTTTCATTTCAACGGCCACCGTCTCCTCAGCAAATATCCGGCCTGCGCCGAGGCGCTTGACAAGTACCGCATCAATCCGGGCAACGTCGGCCGCGGTAAAAAGAAGGATGAGCAGTTCGCCACCATTGTCGAGATTGCCTGCCGCTACCATAAGCCAGTGCGAATCGGGGTCAACTGGGGCAGCCTCGATCAGGAACTGGCGGCGCGACTGATGGACGAAAATGCCCGCTTGCCGCAACCGCAATCCGCCGTTGCGGTGATGCATGAGGCGATGATCGCGTCGGCGCTGGACAGCGCGCAACGGGCTGAAGACATCGGGCTGGGCCACAACCGGATCATTCTGTCGGTGAAGATGAGCGGAGTGCAGGATTTAATCGCGGTCTACCGCAAGCTGGCGATGCGCTGCGACTATCCGTTGCATCTGGGGCTGACCGAGGCGGGCATGGGCAGCAAAGGCATCGTGGCTTCCACTGCTGCGCTGGCGGTGCTGTTGCAGGAGGGGATCGGCGATACGATTCGCATCTCGCTGACCCCGGAACCGGGCGGCAGCCGGAGCCAGGAAGTCGTCGTTGCCCAGGAAATTCTGCAAGCGATGGGCTTACGCTCGTTCACCCCGGCGGTGGTGGCCTGTCCCGGTTGCGGACGCACCAGCAGTGACTATTTCCAGCATCTGGCTCAGGACATTCAGGCCTATCTGCGCGACCAGATGCCGGTCTGGCGCGACCGCTATCCCGGCGTGGAGGAACTGAAAGTTGCGGTGATGGGCTGCGTCGTCAACGGCCCCGGCGAGAGCAAGCAGGCTCATATCGGTATCAGTCTGCCCGGCACCGGCGAAATTCCCGTCGCACCGGTCTATGTAGACGGCGAGAAGACGGTGACCCTGAAAGGCGAGAGTATCGCCGCTGAATTCCAGCAGATCGTGGCTGATTATGTAATCCGTCGCTACGGAACGCGGTGATCCGATTTCCCTTTACCCGACTGCCGTTTCCGACTATTTTCCGCGCCATTTTGCTAATTGTGTACATCCCATGATCAATGCCTTCGAGCTTCAAAGCGGTCGCCTTAAACAGATTCAGATTGAAAGCAAGGCTGATCTCGAACGTACCCAACCCATCTGGATTGATTTCGACGATCCCACCGACGACGAACGACTTTGGGCGAAGGAATTGTTCAAGTTGATCCTGCCGGACGATGACGATTTCGGCGACATCGAAGCCAGCGCCCGCTGTTTCGAGGACGTGACTGGCGCCCTGCAAATCCGCTCCGATTTCCTGCTCGACAAAGCAGACGAATCCCGCAACGTGCCGGTGGCCTTCGTGTTGAAACAGGACATCCTGTTTAGCCTGCACGAGGAAGATTTGCCGGCGTTCCGCCTGCTGCGGATGCGTGCCCGTCACCAGCCTGGCTACCTGGAAGACTGTCGGGATTTGCTGCTGGACCTCTACGCCACTGATGTCGAGTATTCAGCCGATGCGCTGGAGGGGATTTACGCGAATCTGGAGCAAATCGGCAACCGTACCCTCAAAGCCCATCTGAGTGATGAAGCCGCCGCCGAGGTGCTGGCCAGCATCGCCGGTGAAGAGGACCTGAACGGGCGCATCCGCCGGAATCTGATGGATACCCGTCGCGCCATCTCGTTCCTGATGCGGCGGCGGCGGCTTTCCACCGACGAAGTCGAGGACGCCCGCCTGATTCTGCGCGACATCGAATCGCTGAATGGGCACACCTCGTTTCTGTTCGACAAGATCAACTTCCTGATGGACGCGACGGTCGGTTTCATTAACATCAACCAGAACAAAGTCATCAAGATTTTTTCGGTGGTCTCGGTCGCCTTGTTGCCGCCGACCCTGATCGCCAGCATCTACGGTATGAACTTCGAGTTCATGCCTGAATTGAAATGGCAGTTTGGGTATCCACTCTCCATCGGCCTGATGATCGCTTCAATCGCGGCGCCGTTCTGGTTTTTCCGCAAGAAAGGGTGGTTGAAGTAGCGGACACTCCCGCTGCGAATGGCAAAGGCGGCATCAAGGGCACTGCCGATTTTCATCGCTGAGCAGAACTTTCGCTAAACCCTTCAGGGTTTTCGCCACACACTTTACATTTGTCATGCCTGCGAAAGCAGGTTTCTGATTTTTTTCATTGGGTTACTGGATTCCCGCGTGCGCAGGAATAACAGAAAGCGAAAGTCATGCGCGTCGCAGGTCAAATGGAAACTTTGCTGAGGCTGACCGGGCGCACCCGCCTTATTCGGTAACCCGTACTGGATTCCTCTGACATGGATCAAGCTACCCATAACAAGATTGTCTCGTTCATCTGGGGCATCGCCGATGATGTCCTGCGTGACCTCTTCAGGCGCGGCAAGTATTCCAGACGTGATCCTGCCGATGTGCGTGATCCGCCGCATGGATGCCGTACTCGAGCCCACCAAACCGGCGGTGCTTGACACCAAGAAGATGCTCGATGAGGCGCACATCACCGCGCAACGTGCCGCGCTCTGCGATGCGGCAGGCCAAGCCTTCTACAACACCTCAAAGTTCACCCTGCGTGATCTGAAGTCTCGCGGCAACCAGCAGCAGTTGCTCGCTGATTTCGAGGACTATCTGAACGGTTTTTCGCCGAACGTCCAGGCCATCATCGAGAACTTCAAGTTCCGCAACCAACTGTCTACTCTCTCCAAGGCGGACGCTATTGGCACGTTGATCAACAAGTTCCTCGATCCCGAAATCGATCTCTCACCGGCTGGCGTGGATAACCATGCGATGGGCACGATCTTCGAGGAGCTGGTGCGAAAGTTCAACGAAAAGAACAACGAGGAAGCCGGCGAACACTGGACGCCACGCGACGCGGTGAAGCTGATGGCGAACCTCATCTTCCTGCCGGTGTTCGCCCGGATTGAGTCTGGCGCTTATTTGCTTTACGACGGTGCTTGCGGCACCGGTGGAATGCTCACGGTAGCTGAGGAGACGCTGCGAAATCTTGCCTCCGCGCACGGCAAACAGGTCACTACCTACCTTTACGGTCAGGAGATCAACCCGGAGACTTACGCCACTTGCAAGGCTGACATGCTGCTGAAAGGCGAGGGTGAAAGCGCTGACCATATCGTCGGCGGCGCGGAATGGTCCACGTTGCTGCATGATGCTTTTCCGGCCATGCAATTCGATTTCATGCTCTCCAACCCGCCGTATGGCAAGAGCTGGAAGAAAGATCTGGAACATTTGGGCGGCAAGGACGCCATGCGCGATCCGCGCTTCAAGGTCATGCACCAGGGCGAGGAACTCTCCCTCGTCACCCGTTCCAGCGATGGGCAGATGCTCTTCCTTGCCAACATGGCGTCGAAGATGAACCACAGCTCGGCGCTGGGTAGCCGCATTGCCGAAGTGCATAACGGCTCGTCGCTGTTCACCGGCGACGCCGGCCAGGGCGAAAGCAACATCCGCCGCTGGATCATCGAGAACGACTGGCTGGAAGCGATGGTCGCCCTGCCGCTCAATCTGTTTTACAACACCGGCATCGCTACCTACATCTGGGTGTTCTCCAACCGCAAACCGGAACATCGCCGAGGCCAGGTGCAACTGATTGACGCCAGCCAGTGGTTCAAGCCGTTGCGCAAGAACCTTGGTAAAAAGAATTGCGAACTCGCCGAGGACGACATTCAGCGCATTTGCGACTGTCACCGCGATTTCGCCGAAACCGGGCAGTCGAAGATTTTCCCCAATGAAGCCTTTGGTTACTGGAAAATTATCGTGGAACGCCCGTTGCGGCTGCATAGCCAGCTTGCGCTGAAGACGATTGAGTCGCTGCGTTTTGCTTCCGGCGACGAAGAGATTCGTTCCCTGCTGTATGACGAATTCGGCGAGACACTGTTTAAGGACTTCGCCCGTATCGAGAACTCTCTGGAGCAGCGCTTGGCTGAATGGAACAGCGCGGAGGACGAGGATGCCGCCGAGGACGAGGTGAGTGCACGGAAGGGATTGCCGGAAAAGAAGAAGAAAAAGCTGCTTGATCCGCGAACCTGGCAGCGCGACGCTCATCTGGTGGATACCGCTACAAAGTTGCGGCAGGCGCTCGGCGGCGCTTTGTTTGAGAACCACAATGCGTTTCGCGATGCGGTAGACCGCGTACTGAAATCGCTCGACCACAAGGTATCCGCCGCCGATCTGAAGCTGATCCTGCGCGCTGTAAGCTGGCGCGTGGCAACCGCGCCGCCGGTGATCGCCAAGCTTCATAAACCCGGCAAGGTCACCCCTGATCCGTTACATGGACTCTACCCGGCGGAAGTGAACGGAAAGACCTGCATCGTCGAATACGAATCTGACAGCGAGTTGCGGGATACCGAGCAAGTCCCCCTGCTCGAAGAAGGCGGCATCGAAGTGTTTTTCCGCCGCGAGGTGCTGCCCTATGCGCCGGATGCGTGGATTAAGGAAGACGCGACGAAGATCGGCTACGAGATCAGCTTCACCCGCCACTTTTACCAGCCGCAACCCTTGCGCACGCTGGATGAAATCCGCGCCGACATTCTGGCGCTGGAGAAGGAGACTGAGGGATTGCTGGATGACATTCTGCTGGGCAGCCCCACCAAAGGCTGACTTGAATCAATTCGCCATTGTCTTGCTATATTCCGTCATTCCCGCGCAAGCGGGAATCCAGACCACTCCGGTTTCGTCATTCCCGCGCAAGCGGGAATCCAGACTACTCCAGTTTCGTCATTCCCGCGCAGGCGGGAATCCAGTAAGCCGCTGAAAAGATTGGATACCCGCTTTCGCGGGTATGACGAATTTATGGGTTTAGCGAAAGTTCTGAATCAGTGAGTTTTTATACAGCTACTAAGATTTCGTCATTCCCGCGTAGGCGGTAATCCAGACCACACCAGTTTCGTCATTCCCGCGCAGGCGGGAATCCAGACCACTCCGATTTCGTCATTCCCGCGTAGGCGGTAATCCAGACCACATCAGTTTCGTCATTCCCGCGTAGGCGGGAATCCAGACCACTCCGGTTTCGTCATTCCCGCGCAGGCGGGAATCCAGACCACTCCGATTTCGTCATTCCCGCGTAGGCGGGAATCCAGAGGGTGCGAATAGATGACTAAGCAACCCGTCGTCTACATCATGTCCAGCCGTCGCAATGGGACGTTGTACACCGGCGTGACCAGCGACCTTGCCAAGCGCGTGTGGGAACACCGGGGCAACTTCGTCGAGGGGTTTACGAAACGCTATGGCGTACATACCTTGGTCTGGTTCGAACTGCATAGCGAAATGTACCAAGCCATAGTGCGGGAAAAGCAGATTAAGAAATGGAATCGGGCATGGAAGATCAAATTGATAGAGCAAACCAATCCTCAGTGGCGTGACCTGTGGCCTTCGCTGACAGGAAACAATGACTTGGGTTCTCAACCACCTTCCACGTTTGAGACGCAAGCCGACGTGGCTGTTCTGGATTCCCGCTTGCGCGGGAATGACGGCGAGGGATATGAACAGGACTTTCGCTAAACCCGTAAATTCGTCATACCCGCGAAAGCGGGTATCCAATCTTTTCAGCGGCTTACTGGATTCCCGCTGGCGCGGGAATGACGGTGAGGGATATGAACCATGATCGCCGACCTCAAGCCGTATCCAGAATACAAAGAGTCAGGGCTGCCGTGGCTTGGACAGGTGCCGGAGCATTGGGAAGTGCGGCGCATGAAGTTGTTGATTCGCGAGATTGATGCCCGCTCAAAAACTGGGAAAGAGCAACTCCTACGAGTTTCACGGGTGTGATTCAAAGTGATGCACCGACGAAATGACCGGTTCATGCGGCTTCTTTTTCGACCCCTTGCCAATAGGTCTCCCACTCCCGGTTAGCCCGGTTGAGCCGGAGCGCCAACATCGTCTCGATATGCTCGGGTGACCACCAAGCACCGGGGAGTTTGAGCCGTTCTTGGATAATGTAGCGGTGAGCGCTCTCGATTTCCCCCGACCTGATCGGTAGACCCTGCTGGAGCGCGCCTTGAGAGTCCAGTTGATCCCAGCGGTTACGGAGATAGCGATCACAGGCGGTCACGGGGTCGTCGCTATCGGCCCCGACCAACGACGCCAAGGCGTCCAGTACGGCGGCGGATTGATGGGTCTTCAGCCGGTCTTTTTGCACGTCCAGCCACGCTTGGGGATCGTTGGCGGCACAGACCTTGGACGCTTCACCGAGAGACTCACAGAGATGGAAGAAATCCACCCAATACGTCCCTTGGGTCCCGACTTGCAGGTCCACCGGGTTCGCAATCCAGGGGGCCCCATCGCCGACCGCATGGAGCGGACTCCCCGGACCGAACCCCGCCTTCGCCGCACAACGCCACCCTTGCCGGCCACTTTCCTCAACCCCGCCGGCAAAATGCCCTCCGAACATCGGAGTGACACTGCCTTGCGGATGGACGAGATTCAGACGCACTTCTTTCCAGCTCAACACCTGACCTTGGCGTTTGTCTTCCGCATCCGGTGAGGGCTCCACCACCGGCACCATCGAACCATCCAGCTCGCCGATGAAGATCACCCCCGCCGCCGCCGCCCCGGGCCCGATTTCCCGCGCCGCCTCTTGGTCATACCTACAGTGGGCATGATGCTCCGTCGTCCGTTGAATCGTACTCACCGGCATCTCAATCCCGTAATGCTCCTTGAGCTTGGCCGGCACCCGCCCAAAGGCGTCATCCGCCCCAAAATCCGTCATCACCCGTTGCAAGGGTAGTGAACTCCCCCGGCAACTCACCCCCGCCACCGCGCTGAACGGCCGCTCAATCCCCGTATCGTTCCGCCAAAGCGATTCCATCACCTCGATCCGACCCAAGGTGGTGTACCCATACAGTTTTTTTTACCACCCGGTCGCCAATCCGGCTCCGCTTGACCCAACACCGTCTGCTTCTCCACTCCGCGTTCCGCCCAAGCCGTCCGCGCTTCGTTGCCCATCTGGCGCAGTTCTTCGATCACCCGTCGTTCCGCCGCATCGGCTCGTTCACAGTCACCCTCGGCATCTTCCACCACCGCCAGTAGGCTTTCTACACGGGTACGCACCTGCGGATGGCGATTCAAACGCTCTAACAAAACTGGGTCGCGGTCAGTCGGGAACAGCGGGGTCTCCTTAGACGGTAGCCGTCGGTCATGCGGTATTATGCGGCCTGCATCACTTTGAATCACACCCATTTCAGCCCGTCCAGGTGCGGGACCGCCAATGAACAATTATGTTTGCGGGCGGCAAAAGTGCTGTAGCGAACGCCGGAGTTGATCTTGGCGGGGTCGGAATGCAGATCATTATCGGCGGCAATCGTGATCGGAGTGCCGGGATAGGTGTTGCGGAACGCGGCAACGACAGGCTCCAGGTTTCCATCGCTGAATGCACACACCACGGCTGATCCGGTACATTCCCGTAGGCTGGCGCACGTCGCAAAGCCGGTCGCGATGATCAACGGTTGATCGGGTGAGGGTTTACCCAACACCATGAACGCGCCGGTGTGATCGCCTTTGGGAAGGAACAGCTTATTTCCAGCCGCATTGATCAGTTGCAGATCGACGATCCGCTTGTGGCGGTACATCGGAATCAGCAATGCGCCGTGTAGATCGTGGTGAGCGCACCAGCTTTGAAACCACGGCGCTTGACGCTGAATCACTGCGGGGGTGAGCTGGCGAAGATTGCCGGGGGCGATCTGCTTACGATCTGGATAAGGATGTTCGGCAGCGCGGGGCGCGACTTCCCAGATTCCGGTCGCCAATTTTGCCGCGCGGTTGGCTTGGGTAGCACGTTGCTGGCGCTCAAGCTGCTGGCGTTTCCGGTCTTGATCACTGGCAACGGCTACGTTAGCGCTTTCGGAGTGACCGCCAAACTTGAAGCGCGGACCCTCGGGGCCGGTTCGCCAGTCGCCGCAAATTAGGGTAGGAACGCCGTTGTTCAAGTGGCCGACATACCATCCGGCATCGCGGCTGGTGTCCAGCTTGAAGCGGTGAAACTTCCCATCAAAGATCAGCTTGTCGGGCGATCCGCCCAGAGCGGCTTGGATGCTGTCGAGAAGGGCGCGATCACTATGAATATCCATGTCCATCAGCAAATTCCATACTAGAGCTATGGGTAAATTTGCCGGTGACTTTTGGGCTGGAATCAGTCAAAATAAGAATGCGAATTAAGCGCTACAAAAAATTTCAGGAAAAACAAGCATAAAAATTGCAGCAGC
>NZ_CBTK010000067.1 GCF_000531125.1 Candidatus Contendobacter odensis Run_B_J11
TTACGCGATGTTCGACTTTTCCGATGATTGATGAGGGTTTGGCGGCGCGACATGGCGGTATGAGATACGCTGAGAGGAACCCACCATCGCAACGTTCCGGGAATGCCGCCATGCCGCTCGAAGACGTTATCATCACGCTATTTTGCTGGATAGAAGAGCACCTGAATCCCCTGATCGGGGATAACCGCTTACGCCTGCGGGGTTTTACCCCAAAGTTGACTGACGGTGAAGTCCTGACGATGGAAGTCGTAGGCGAGTTCTTGGGCCTGGATACGGATCAGCCTATTGGGCAGTATTTTCGCCAGCATTGGCCGTTATGGTTTCCTCAACGGGGATCGCGCCCCACGTTTGCCCAGCAGGCCGCCCATCTCTGGGCGATTAAACAGCAACTGCATCAACCGTTAGTCCTCGACCTGGGAGCGGTGGCGGATCCCATTCATCTCGTGGATGGCTGTCCTCTGCCGCTCTGCGTCCTGACCCGCGCCTCCCGCTGCCGGGGGTTTGCCGGAGAAGCCGACTCTGGTTATTGCGCCGCAAAAAAGCAGTTTTATTATGGGTTTCATGGCCCTCTGATGGTCACGATGGATGGCGTGATTACCGCTTGGACGGTGACCCCAGCTTCCGGCGATGAACGCGAGGCGCTGTGGGATCTGACCGATGGGGTTCAGGGTTGGGTCATTGGCGATAAAGGCTCTATCAGTGCCTTCCTAAAGGCCGAACTTGCGGCCACCGGGATTGACCTGCAAACCCCATTGCGGGCCAACATGACCGATTCTCGCGCTCTTGGTGTTGTCCAGCGCCTGATGACCACTCGCCGTCGCGTCGAAACCGTGATTAGCCAACTCACGGAGCGGTTTCATTTTGAAAAAATCCGGGCACGGGATCGGTGGCACTTGACGAGCCGGATCGCACGCAAGGTGTTGGCTCACACCTTGGGTATTTTTGTGAACCGGCTCCTCGGCCGCTCAGACCTCCAGTTTGAGAGACTGATCGCCTGAAAAATCGAACATCGCGTCTTCATTACGAAAAATCAGCCATTGCGGATGCAGTGGGGTTATGCGCAACGGACGCAGCAACAGGCGAATCCGGTTATTAAGTTTCATCAAGGATGGCTCGCCGGCAGGCTCTCAGATAAGCTACAGATACCGCGAAGCGCATGGCCTGTCGAGACATCCGGATCCACTCCCAGCAAAGTCCAGCGTTAAAAAGTTGTGCGGTATATCCCGTGGGACGGATAAAGAATAGCCTATTTTACAACACTTCAACCTCGGTCGAGTCACCGTAGGTTTCGATTCCCAGCCGTTCCGCTACCTTTTGTGCCCGGGCGTCGATCATCGGCGAGATCACGATCAGCCGGTTGGCCTTGCGTTGGTGACGCTCTTCGTAGAACCGCGCTTTGCGCTCGAAAATGTACATCCCCGCTTTGTCAATGGAGGACTTCAGCTCGCAGATCAGCAACAGGCCGTTTTTGATGATCACATCCAGTTCTACTTGGTCAGGCCGGCCGAACACCACGCCCCGGTCGTCGTATTCATTGACGTTGATCACCTGTACACCAAAGCTCTGTTCCAGAATCCCGGCCAGCGCATCACGGAATGCCTTTTCCGATTGCAGGCCCCAACGTGCTCCCAGGGCGCCGATACTTCGCTCGTGTTTTTTAGCCAGAGCCATGCTTTCTTCATGGAGTCGCCGGAGTTCCTCCTGATTTACCTCCCATTTGCGATTTTGCTCTTCCCACTTGTGATTTTGCTCCTCCCACTTGCGATTTTGCTCCTCCCACTTGCGGGTTTGCTCTTCCCGATCGCGGCGCAGTTCGCCTAGGAGGTCATAAAACCGATCCTGCGTTTCCTCGCGTCCCGCATATTCCCGCCGCGTCAGTTCCAGAATATAGGTACGCAAGTCCGGATCCGTCCGCAAAAAATGCGGCAACTCTTGTCTGATGGCTTCTTTCAGCGATTCCTCGTTCATTTTCACCTCACATTGAGTACGACTGGTTAATTGGATGAATCATAATACGGAGAGCGATTGAATGGTAAAGCTACGAAACGGGTCATGGCGTACCGGCTTCTTTTTACGAGGGACGCAAAAAAACCGTCGCTGGGAGCATAGTGAGAAGGTGGGCATTACCCACTATACCCGGCTACACTGCTCAAGCGGCTTGGGCATGGAGTTTGATTCGCAACGCCCGAATGACTTTCAGTACGGTGGAAAACTCTGGATTGCCATCGGCGGACAGCGCACGGTATAGCCCTTCGCGTGAAATACCGGTTTCGCGAGCGAGTTGGCTCATGCCACGCACCCGGGCAATATCCCCTAACGCTATGCGAATCAGGCTGCCGTCGCCAGGGTCTTCATCAAGGCAGGCATTGAGGTAGAGCGCCTGATCGTTCTCAGTGTGCAGCTCATCTACCGGATCCCACCGCGTAAATTTTTCAGGCATGGCTTAGTCCTTGAAGTCTTTTGCAAGGTTAATGGCGCGAGTAATGTCGCTGTCCTGGGTATGTTTGTCGCCGCCCGTCAGAAGGACGATGACGAGTAACCCGCGCTGCATAAAATACACTCGGTATCCGGGGCCGTAGTCAATACGCAGTTCCGAGATTCCATCGCGCAGCGGTTTGGCGTCGCCAAGGTTGTTTTGAGAAAGCCGCCGGAGGCGGGCATTAATTCGTAGCACGGCTTGCCGGTCTTTCAGATTGGATAGCCACCGCCGGAAGGTTTCGCTTTGGATAATGTCCATCATCCGTAGATTGTGATCTATGGTTTACGGAGGGTCAATGCCACACTCTTCAGGAGTCCGATACGGGTTGTGGAAAAGGGCAAAATCCCCCCGCCGCTAACGCGGCTTCCCCCCTTTGAAAAAGGGGGGGTAGGGGGGATTTCCAGTCAGAAGGTGGGCATTGCCCACCCTACCCGGTTACCCGGCTGCTCC